>JBBRHB010000273.1:0-6736 GCA_038223355.1 Chloroflexales bacterium | reverse complement strand
CAACCCGCACCTCTGGATGAACGTCCAGTACGCCATGCACTATGCTGAAGTCGCACGCGACGCGCTGATCAAGACGGATCCTGCGAACAAGGACTACTATACCCAGAACACCACCACCTTCCTAGCCAAGCTTAAGCAGCTCGATGATGGGATTGCGACATCGGTACAGACCATTCCGGCAGGGCAGCGCAAGCTCGTCACCTACCACGACTCGTGGGCCTACTTCGCTCGGCGCTATGGCATGACGGTCATCGGTGCGATCCAGCCGGCTGACTTTCACGAGCCGAGCCCGAAAGATGTGGCCAATATGATCGATCAGTTGAAGGCGGAGCACGTGCCCGCGCTCTTCGGTTCCGAGGTCTTCCCGAGCAAGGTGCTGGATCAGATCGGCAAAGAAGCCGGCGTGAAGTACATTGATACCCTGCGTGACGACGACCCGCCCGGCAAAGCTGGCGATGCGAACCATACGTACATCGGTATGTTGCTGTCCGATATGCAGGCGATGATCCCGGCGCTCGGCGGCAACATCGATGCGCTCAAGGGGCTTGATCCGGCCGACTCGTTCACAAAAAACTAACGAGTCTGGGACACAGAGCCCAGTTGTGTAACTGGGCCTGGACGAGGAAGGGCACAGATAGTGAACTTCGTCCAGCAGCCCTACCGACATTACGTCGTGCGGGATTGGTATGACGTACTGATACGAGGATACATGGAACCGCTGATTAACTTCGACAACGTCACCTGTGGCTATGACGACAAAGCTGTGCTGGAAGATGTCTCCTTTCGCATCATGCCCGGCCAGTTTGTAGGACTTGTAGGACCAAGCGGCTCGGGCAAAACGACGCTCCTACGGACGATCATGGGGTTAATTCGCCCAGCAGCGGGGAGCGTGCATATGCTCGGGCAGTTGGTGCACGGGCGGTCGGCCGCCCGTATTGGCTACGTGCCCCAACTGGAAACGGTCGACTGGAACTTTCCGGTGACGGTCGAACAGGTCGTGCTCATGGGCCGGACCATGCGATCGGGCATCTGGCCGTGGCCGAACAAGGAAACCCGTGCGCGGATGGCGACGGTACTGGAACGGTTGGGCATCGGTGAGTTAGCCAAGCGCCATATCCGCATGCTCTCGGGTGGTCAGCAGCAGCGCGTCTTTCTCGCACGGGCCCTGCTCAGTGAACCCGACCTGCTCCTCCTGGATGAACCGACGAGTAACGTCGATATTCGTACGCGTGATGAAATCCTACATCTCCTGGCCGATCTGAACCGCGACGGCATCGCCGTGCTGCTCACGACCCACGAGCTCAACTCGGTCGCGACGCACCTCCCCTGGGTCATCTGTTTGAACAAAACAGTGATCGCGCAGGGCCGTCCCAGCGGCATTTTCACCTCCGACGTGCTGAGCCGGACCTTTAACGCCGAGATGATGGTGATCAAGCAAGGCGACCTGCTGCTTGTCGCCGATAAGCCCCACCGCTTCGATGACCTGGCGAAAAGCAGTGCCGGCCTTCCGGATGTTATTGCGGCTCCCCGGCTGAGCAAGCGGAACGGGAATGGCCTGGCTCTTGCCGCATCTAATCAGCATGATGACTATTGAGGTTGAACATGACGACGCTCCTTCGCCCCTGGCACTATGATTTCTTTGTCCATGGCATAATTGCCGCGACGCTAGTCGGTGCCCTTTGTGGCCTGATCGGTGTCTATGTCGTTCTGCGCCACATGAGCTACATTGGCCACGGTCTGTCTCATGCCATCTTTGGCGGGGCGGTCGTGAGCTATGTGCTGCAGTGGAACTTCTACATCGGCGCCGGTCTGTATGGCTTTCTCGCCGCGGTGCTGATCAATGCGACCGCGCGCAAGCGCCAGATCGGAGCGGATGCGGCGATCGGGGTGATTACCACCGCCTCCTTCGCCTTCGGCGTGGCGCTCATTAGCCGGGTCCGCCACTTTACGACTAACTTCGAGGCCGCGCTGTTTGGCAATATTCTGGGCGTAACGGTGAGTGACCTGTGGGTCATCGCGGGCGTTTCTGTGCTGACGGTCATCGCACTCTTTTTTGTCTACAAGCAGCTCCTGTTTACCACCTTCGATCCCGAGGTTGCGCCGACCTATGGTGTGCCGACGCAGAAGATAGAAACGCTCTTCGCCCTGATTCTTGCCTCGGCGCTGATTGCATCAATGCAGGTCATGGGCGTCACGCTCATCGCTGCGGCGCTCGTCATCCCGGCCGTGATTTCGCGGCTGCTGACCGACAGCTTCTCGAAGCTCCTGCTGTATGCCACGGCCATCGGCGCGTTCTGCGGCTTAGCCGGCATGTATCTGAGCTTCTACATCGACGTCGCCTCCGGTGCGACGATCGTCTTGATGGCCGCTGCGATCTTTACGGTCGTCATCACGGTCGTGCTGCTCCGCCAGCGACGCCAGCGCATCACGATTGGCATGAACCGGTCGCCAGCCTTCCTGCCATCAACGGATGCACATCTCTTCGATTAATGTGGCAGCTTGCGGCCGCAGTAATCCCTATAGTTCATTTTGCAACCGCCGTGCCATTTGTTTGACGGCGAAATGGGCGCGTCCCACTTGCTCTCCCGCGCCGATGCCAATCATTGCATAGTAGCCTGGCATGACTTGCGCGGCGATAAAGGTGGTTTGCTCGGTCTCCAGAATTACGCCGTGGATGGAGCCGCTACCGAGTCTTTTGGTGGCGGCATTCGCGGTGGCAGTCAGTTCCGACAATTCGATTTCAAGCTGCTCACAGCTGGCAGTAGCTAGCCGAGGCACGAGGTCGACGCCCAACTCGTCTGCGCTGATGATACCTGCCAACTGGGCTCCGCGCACCTGAGCCCGGGCCTCGTTCAGAATCTCGGCGAAGGGTATAGCAGGTGCTCGTCAGATTTCGCGACGTGCCTCCAAGGCCCGGCCCAGTGTCACCTCGTCGGCATACTCTAAGTCGCCCCCGACCGGCAAACCACGGGCCAGCCGTGTGACCTTGACACCTAATAGCACGATCTCCCGCGCGATATAGATTTGCGTCGCATCTCCCTCTAATGTGGGATTGGTTGCCATAATCACTTCGTTGATTGGCTCGGTCCGCACGCGATTCACCAACTCGCGGATCCGCAAATCCTCTGGGTTGATTCCTTCGACCGGTGAAATCGCACCATGAAGTACGTGATACAACCCCTTATACTCGCCAGTCCGTTCGATCGCCAGCACATCTAATGGCTCCTCGACAACACAGACCATCGATTGGTCGCGGTTGGGATTCGTGCATACGTTACATGGATCGCTGGTGGCGATGTTCCAGCAGCGGCTGCAATAGATGGTTTTATCCTTGACCTCGGTGATCGCATCGGCGAGGGCATGGGCCTGCTCTGCATCAGCCCGCAGCAAGAAAAACGTTAGCCGTGACGCCGTTTTTGGGCCAATACCCGGTAACTTGCTGAACTCTTCGATCAGTCGCGCAATGGGCTCAACCGTTATCTGTTCGACACCGCTTGGCATTAAAACAATCCCGGAATATTCATCCCGCCTGTCAGGCCGCCCAATTTCTGCTCGCTCAAGTCCTGGGCCTTCTTCGACGCGTCGTTAAAAGCAGCAACGATCCTCTCCTGCAACGTCTCCACATCCTCCGGATCGACCGCCTCCTGCGCAATCGTCAGGGTACGCAGTTCGCGATGACCGTTCATCACGACCTTGACGGCCCCACCGCCGGCCGAACCTTCGACATCCGTCTTGCCTAGCTCTTCTTGGGCTTTCACCAGCTTCGTCTGCATTTGCTGGAGCTGCTGCATCATTTTGCGGTCCATGTGAGTGTTCTCCTTATGGGGTATCAATACCGACGATTTCGGCCTCGAATATATTGAGCGCCTTGCGTACTAGTGAGTCGCTACGCGCATGCTGGATCAGTTTACGCTCATCCGGCATTTCTTCTTGTTGATCGATAGTGAAGCGCACTCCTACGCGTTGATTAAGCAGCTTAGATAAGACGCGCTCAAGCAAACGACGACTCTTTTCTTCTTCCAACTTCTTCTTTTGCCACGCCCCGTTGCCCGCCAGCATTACGAGGATCTGCCCTTCAACGTTGATCGGCGTAACTCCTTTGATTTGCGCATAAACGAGACGGCTGTCAGTCCGTACGTCTTCAACGAACTGCTCCCAGAGTGCCTCAACCTCTTCCAGCAAAAACGCCGAGTTATCCTCGATCTCGATTACTCGCTCGGGGACAACAATGGGTGTTTCTTCGATGGGTTCAACTTGCTCAGTATCAGGCGGATTCACCGGTGGCAGCAACTGTTCAACCTGCTCGTCGAGCGTCTTATGCACTACTGTCGGCGATATGACCGCTGGAACGGGCAGTGCGGTCGGTGGGGTGCTTGCCTTAACTGGTGCCACCGTACCTTGGGGCCGCGGCTCTCCGTTGGCAGGTGAGGGTGCCCGTATAGGTGCGCCACGCGACGGAATCCCGCCTCGTACCGGTATGGGCATGGTCGGTGCTGTCAACGCTTCAACCACGGCCATTTCGAGCGGCAGTTGGCCGTAAGGGCTATTTTTGAGTTGCTGGTCGAGATTCGTGAACAATTTGAGCCACTGGACAATCTGTCCCACGTCAGTATGTGTCGCCTGGTCCTGGATAGCGCTGAGCATCTCGTCCGGAAAATCGAGGGCATCGACCTTGCCTGTTGCAGCGACCAGCATTAGTGAGCGCAGGTAATCCACCAGATCCCGCGTAAACTGGCGCAGATCGGCTCCGCCCTCCGCGACCTGCTCAATGGTCGCAAGGCCAGCCTGAATATTGCCGTCTACCAGTGCTCCTACCACACTGCTGACTTCGCTGGCAGGTGCGGTGCCCAACAACCCTTGTACCTGCTGTAAGCTAATCACTGTATCAGTGCCGGCCATGAGTTGGTCAAGTATACTGAGGGCATCACGCATTGAACCTGTTGCGGCGCGTGCGATCTGCTCGGCTACACCTGCTTCGAGTTCGATCTGTTCTTCATGGGCCACATGGTTAAGATGGCCGGTAATATCACTGAGCGAGTGACGACTGAAGGCGAAGCGCTGGCAGCGTGACGTGATGGTCGCGGGCACTTTATGAAACTCGGTCGTCGCCAAGATAAATAGAACATGAGCGGGAGGCTCTTCGAGCGTTTTGAGCAGCGCGTTAAAGGCGGCAGTACTCAACATATGGACTTCGTCGATGATATAGACCTTGAAACGCGCGGAGGTCGGACGAAATTGTACCTTTTCGATCAGTTCACGCGCATCGTCTACGCCGGTATGGCTCGCCGCATCCATCTCGATGACATCTAGCGCGCGGCCTTCAGCAATGGCTCGGCACTCGCTGCAGCGATCACAGGGTCGTTCTTCCAGGGGTGCTAGGCAATTAACGGCCTTGGCCAGCAAGCGTGCCATCGTGGTCTTGCCCACGCCGCGTGGCCCGGTGAAAAGGTAGGCATGACCGATCCGCCCTCTACGAATCGCGTTGCGCAACGTTTGTACAACCGGTTCTTGCCCGACTAATTCACCAAAGGTTTGGGAGCGCCACTTGCGGTAAAGAGCTTGCCCTGCCATCGTTATTCCTGCGTGTAGTATGGGAATTATACCGTACAGGCCCGGAGTTTAGCGCTTGAGCTAGGCTGAGGGTAATCCGCCTTCTTCTTGAGGCGACGCAACCAGAGCCTCGAGTGCCACGAAAGACTTGTCGACCTCCGCGCCTACCTGGCGCGCGATTAAGTTGTCGCCGATCAATCGCGCCAGGGGACCAAGGATTTTTTGCAAGTCGACATCAACACGTGCTGTCACCTCGCTGACCGCTTCTGCCGGCCGCACCTGCCACCGCACATCCATCTGCATCGGTGTTACGGCAATAAAGCGCATCCCGTCTTCTAGCAGGCGCGCTTCTCCTTCGACGCGCTGGCGGCCCAGTTTGCCCACGCTCACCGTAACGGCAATGCGTGCCCGGCCCTCACTCCGCTGTAACACCTCGACCCGTTCGGCCCGCTCTAGCAACCGTGGGAGATTGTCTAGGTTCGTTAGCGCTGCGATTACCGTTGCTGGTGGTGCCTCAACTCTGCGACTGCGTTCAACGCGCATAGTGTCTTCCGATCACTTTTCACCGACATGGACGGCTACTGCTCCCAGCCCTAGTAGTGTATAGCGAACCCCGTGCCAGCCGGCTCGGCGCAGGTAATCGGCCAGCACGTCGGGTGCCGGGAAGCGGGCAGCAGATTGCGGCAGATAGGTATACGCTTCCGTGTCGCCGCTGAGCAGCTGGCCCAAGCGCGGCACGACGTGGTTGAAGTAAAGCTGGTGGCCCCAGCGCACCAACGGCTGGTGTGGCTGTGCAACCTCCAGGCAGGCCATGCGTCCTCCCGGTTTAGTGACGCGCCACATTTCCCGCAAGGCGGTCTCAATATCAGCGACATTACGCATCGCGAAGCCGGTCGTGACTGCATCGAAGGCCTCGTCTGGAAAAGGCAAGCTCAATGCATCACCCGTGACGTACCCGCCTACTGTGCCGGCGCGTTTACGACCGGCTTGCAGCATTGGCAGGCAGAAATCTGAGCCAACGACCGTCGCGTGAGGCATGGCACGACGCAGGATCGGTAAAAAATCCCCTGTTCCGGTGGCCACATCTAGTGCTGCTACGGTGCCTGTGCTTTCCTTGGGTGTGACCTGTCGGACTGCGAAGCGCCGCCAGCCCTGGTCCAAACCGAAGGTCATTAAACGATTCATG
>JBBRHB010000272.1:0-6736 GCA_038223355.1 Chloroflexales bacterium | reverse complement strand
ATCAAAGCCCGTCGGTCGAGCATGTCCTTGGCTATCATCCCGACGAGTTGGTCGGGCGGAACAACGACGAACTGCTACATCCTGATGATCGAGGGCGCATCGCCCGCACCATCAGGGGCACGTTGTCTGTGCCCGGCAGCGAGGCGGCCATAGAACTGCGCTTACGCCACAAAGATGGCTCGTGGCGGACGATCGAGGGGATCAGCGCGAACCGGCTGCACGATCCGGCGGTCGGCGGGATCGTCGTTAACTACCGGGACATTACCGAGCGCCGCCGAGCCGAAGACGTGCAGCGCCAGCTTGCAGTGATTGTCGAATCCTCGGCTGACGCCATTTTAAGCGCCACGCTCGATGAGTGCATTCTTAGCTGGAATCCGGCCGCCGAAGTGCTCTATGGCTACTCTGCGGAAGAGATAGTTGGACAGCAAAAAGGCATCCTTGTACCAGCCGACCAACGCCGGGAGACGGCGCTTGTGCTGGCACGTGTCGCAGCCGGTGAACGCATCCTGCAACATGAGACGGTGCGACGCCGCAAGAATGGAACGCTGCTCGACGTTGCCCTTTCGTATGCCCCCCTCAGCGATACGACCGGCACGATCATCGGCTTCTCAGTGTTCGCGCGAGATATCAGCGAACGCAAGCAAATTGACCGCATGAAGAACGACTTCATCTCCACGGTAAGCCACGAGCTCCGCACGCCACTTACCGCGATCCGGGGCGCGGTTGGTCTCGTCGCCGGTGGCGTTACCGGTGCCTTGCCCGACCAGGCCAAAGCCATACTCGACATCGCGCAGACGAATGCCGAGCGGCTCGTCCGCCTGATCAACGATATCCTCGACATCGAGAAGATCGAAGCCGGCCAGCTGCGCTTCGACCGCCAGTTGCTGCTGCTCATGCCCCTGGTTGCCCAGGCAATCGAGGCGAACCGGGCCTATGCCGCCCCATTCGGTGTCACACTCGCGCTGATTCAAAGCCTCCCAGAGGCTATCGTGCACGCCGATCCTGACCGTCTGATGCAGGTCCTGGCGAACTTGTTATCCAACGCCGCCAAATTCTCGCCGCGTGGTGGGGTGCTGACGGTGGCCGTAACACGTCAGACAGAGGCGGTACGCATCGCCGTCGGTAATCAGGGCCCCGGCATCCCGCCCGAGTTCCACACGCGTATTTTCCAGCGATTTGCCCAGGCTGATAGCTCGGACACGCGCCAGAAGGGCGGTACGGGCCTGGGCTTGAGCATTACGAAAGCGATCGTCGAGAAGCTGGGCGGTAGGATCAGCTTCACCAGCATCCCCGGTGCGGGCGCTACCTTCTTCGTCGACCTGCCTTTGATCGATGGATGAAATCACAGCTAGGCAGTTTTTGAACAGCTGAGCCCTCAAGTTGCCAGGGTTGCCGCGCTCTGGCGACAACACGGCCGGTATGTAGGTGGTAAACTGCTCAGTAATGACCTGCTCCGCAACTGTAATCTGCGTTTATGCTTCCGTAGCACTCAGGGATAGCTCAGGTCCGTGCTCTCCTATTAGCCAAGCGGGGAGAAGAGAGAGGGGTGCGCTGTGAAGTATTGTGTTGAATGTGGGGCAGCGCTGCCTGCAAGGGGACCGCACTGCCTGCTATGCCAGGCTCCGGTGGCACAGGCAGCGCTGCCGGCACGCACGCCACCCACGCCACCCACGCCACCCGCTCCCGTAGCCCAGCCTGCCCACCCGCAACGCGCCCTACCGGCCCCGCGCCGGCTGCCCGAGCGACCATATAGCCGTTCGCGGCGCTCCTCGGGCAAGGACAAGCTGGCATGGGGCTGTCTGCCGTTAATCGTGGCGATTGTGTTGCTGCTGGGCTTCGGCCTATTCCAACTGATCGGGCCGGCACTCCAGGCACTGGCACCGCTACCATCACCAACCGCCGGCGTTACCGAGACGACACTCGTAGCTGTGGCACGGGTTGAGATCACGGCCGTGGCGGCACTTGAGCCGACGACCACGCTCGTCCCACGGGCAACAGTTCGACCTACGGCGGTACGGCCATCACCGACGATGGCTCCGACCGCGATCTTGCCGGCACCCGTGACCGTGTTTCCCACGACGACCTCCATGCCGCCGACGGCAACACGCCGGTCCACACCCGCCCTGCTGCCGCAGGTGGAGCAGTATGTCCAGGCGGGCGATGTACGCTATACGGTGCTGCAGATCGAAGCAGATGGTCAGCAGATCGATAGCCCGACGTCGTCGTACACGACGGAGGGCATGTATGTGCGTGTTAGTATACAGACTGAAAATACCGGGAGCGAGGTGCAGACCGCCTTTTATCCCAACTTAATCGACAGCCAGCAGCGGCTGTTTACGCCGTTCACGAGTGTTGCTGCGCGGGGCTTTGTGCCCGGCGATGAGCGGTGTACTGAACTCATGACGCTGAGTCCGAACGCTCCCGTCGTGTGTCAGTTCATTTACGAGGTGCCACTGGATGCAACAGGGTTCCGACTGCGGACGGTGCCCTATATCGAGCCCGCTGCGGCTTTGCCAACCCGGGTTGCGCCGACAAGAACCGTTGTCGCTGCTACGCCAACCCATATGGCGCCGACGAGCACAGTCGCCGCTGCTACGCCAACCGTCGCAAGTGGTTCTCGTATCGGCGCGGTCTGTGGCGATGGTTCGCATACGAAAGCCACGGGGAAGAGTGCGTGCGCGCAGCATGGTGGCGTCAACCACTGGATTTTGGCACCATAGTTTGTAACCGTTTGGTTGTATGATCAGGCCGACAAGCGATGGAGGTCACAATGAACGAGCGAGAACAAGAGGTACTCCAGACATGGCAGGATTGGCGGGCGCGACTGTGTGTTCAGCTGGTCGTGGTAGAAACAGACGCCCTGGAAACGCTCGCCGGCAGTATGGAGCGGGCGCTCGACCGCATTCGGCAAGAGCTCGACGCGCGGAACTCATCAGCAGCCGGCTAACCACTGTCCGCAACAACGACAGCGCCTTTGGCCGGAGGCAGAAAGTACATAATGCGACCGGAGGAGGGATCTTATGCGTGATGTTCGTGAACGGTTGGCCTTGGAAATTCAGGGTGAGGAGCTGCGGCCACTGATCGCCGAGCCGATGCTGGAGCGGCTGGCAACGGGGGCACGCTGGGCTGAGGGTCCCATCTGGGTTGCTGCCGGCAACTACCTGCTCTTTAGCGACATTCCCAACAACACGATCCAGCGCTGGAACGACGATGATGGCATCACTGTCTTCCGTCATCCCAGCGGCTTTGCCAATGGCAACACGCTCGATGCCGAAGGACGGCTGCTGAGCTGTGAGCACCAAAACCGTAGGGTGTCGCGGACCGAGGCGAACGGCACGATTGTGGCGGTCGCGTCCCACTATCAGGGCAAGCGATTGAATAGCCCGAATGATCTGGTGGTGAAGTCGGATGGCAGCATCTATTTTACTGACCCGTGCTACGGTCAAAAGTCCGACGAGGGCGACTGCGGGCCGTCGGAAGTAGCCTGGCAGGGCGTGTATCGCGTGCGTCCAGATGGATCGGATCTGCAACTGCTGATCGCCGATTTGCGCGCGCCCAATGGGCTGGCCTTCTCGCCGGATGAGCGACGGTTGTATGTGGATGACTCCGAAGATGTGTTCATGCGTGTTTATGATGTGCAAGCGGACGGCACGGTAGCCAATGGACGCGACGTGGCACGCGACATGGGGAAGCATCCTGACCTACCGGGTGGTCCCGATGGGATGAAGGTCGATGCCGACGGGCGGGTCTGGGTCACGGGGGCTGGGGGCATCTGGGTCTTCGATGATGCAGGGCATAAGCTTGGCGTGCTGCGCGTGCCGGAAGCGGTCGCGAATCTGACTTGGGGCGGACCGCACGGCACAACACTGTACGTGGCTGCCAGCAGTTCATTGTATAGGGTGCAGTTAAATGTTAAGGCGGCTACGCGGCCGACGAGCTAGGCTTGATTATGGCTCGTGCAGACGCCAAAGGCCGTCCAAAATCTGGCGGATGCGGGTGGGTGCCAATGAGCCGATATATTCCGACAGATCGGTTTTTGAGACAGTGAATACTTGTGATACATTGACAACGCTCGGCTTTGGCAACTGACCCTCGCCTGGAGTCAACAGTACGTTGCCAGCGACGTTCGCCAACCGCAGTTGAGAGGTCAATCCACAGAGCAATACCGTCGCTATACGGCTGCGGTTGGCGGCGTCATTCTGGATCACGACATACGGGCGGCGGGCACTGTCATTAAGAGGATCAAGCGTAACCCAGAAGAGATCACCCTGGCGGATCACCATGGGTCTTCGACCGACATCTGGCGTTGCCGTTCGCGCATCCCGCGCAGCATGGCAGTATCTTCGGGATCGACGCTGCCGTCGTAGGCAGCGTTAAGCTCGTCCGTTAGTTGCTCCTGCGCCCGATGGCGAAGGAATTCGCGGAGTGCAAGTGCGTATACAGCACTACGAGTCATATGCAGCTGCTGCGCTGCTGCTTCTACCTGTCCGAACAGGCTCTCGTCAATGGATATAGCAGTTTTAACTTGGCCCATATTGTTATACCTTTAGTATAACTTCAGTATACCTTATAACACCTCGTTCCTTGTCGCCGGTGAGGAAAGGTATTGCCGGCTCACGGCCGGCTATCGTGGGACTATCAGCCAAAGCCGGATGGTGGAACCGCGACGGACATGCCCTGGAGTTCGGAAACCCATTTTTGCGCCACAGGTTGAAGAAAGTCAACGGCTAACCAGTAGGCCTTGCCGGCTTCGTTGGTATGGCGGTGGACCCTGAACAGGTAGGTCGCGGTTTGCGGGACTTCGGGGCCGCTAGCGCGCGTCACGAGTGAGGTGCGCGTGACGCTGACGGTGGCAATCCCGCCGTGGTTCGTAGCATTAGGATCGTAGGTCAGGAGCTTGACGTTGATGTCGCGATAGGCCACGGAGATCAGGTCGCCACGGTCGATCTCGGCCTGTTGTTGTTTGAGCAGTGGCATGGTGTACTGCTGGTAGGCGAGAGCCGTTAGAAGCGCAGTTTTATCGATGGCAAGCTGGCCGCCCGGTGCGCGCGAACGGTCGGCGTAAAACTCTTCAAAAAAGTGTTGGAGATCACCTGTCACTTGCTGCCCAAGCGATTGCGCCGGCGCAGAGACCCACGCATTGGTAGCGGGGTTGAGGAAGTCGACGATCAGCCACGTCACCCCGTCGCCATCTAGCTGCTGCCGCTTGAGGCGGAATTGGTAGGTTGCAGTTTGCCCCGCACCGGTGCCGGCCGAGGTGGTATCGGTTCGAGTGCGCGTCACCGCAATCTGGGCCATGCCGGAAGCGGGGTCCCAGGATTGAACGGTGGTTTTAATGCCCGTGTAGTGAATCTCGCGTAGATCGCCGGCCTTGGCACTCTCGGCATCGCGGCGCAGCAACGGCAGCGTATAGTCGGCATAGGCCTCGCCGACTAGTTTGGCAGAGCGGTCGACATCAATAGTGCCACCCGGTGCCAGTGTACGGGCCGCATAGAAGCGCTCAAAGATGCTTTGGGCCTCAGATCCAACATTGGGATGGGCGAAGGAGGCACCGGGCAATGGTTCAGGTCCGGCTTGGGCTGTGGCTGCAGCCGGTACAACAAACGTCGTGGCTGCCACAACGGCGAGGGGCTGCGGTGTTTGGCTCACCTGTGGCGTTGGCAAGGTGGGTAGCGTCGGCATGACGACTACGCCGACTAGCGTGGGCGTCGGGAGCGATTGAGCCACCTGAGTAGCAGTTGGCACCGCGCCGGTAGCGGACGATGGGCGAGCAGTCGTCACAGTGGACGATGCCGTTGGTGTTCCAGGTGCGCAAGCAACAAGTAGAAGGAGCCACGCAAGCAGCAGGCTCAAGGACCGACGATGGGCCATAGCTGTCTCCTCTTAAATCCGAGTGCATATGAAATGATACAGTCAGTCGGCTTCAGTGTTTGCTCGGGCGCTGCGCGAGCCTGCGTTCTAAGAGCCGCGCCTCGCGGGCTCGATGGTTGAGACGGGCAATCTCAGCCAGCACATCTTCCGGACGGGTCTCCATTTCCAGTTGGGCGAGTTCGCTGTCCGCGTCGTTGTGGATGCCCAGTTTGTCCTGCAGCGCATCTAGCATCTTGAGAGCATGCGTCAGTTCGTGTTCCGTAAGCAGGCCGATTTGCAGATCGAGATCGGCGCGGCGATCAGCCTCGTCGCTGATGCGATTTTGACTAATCAGGACGAAGGTCGAGAGAAAGATCGCCTCCAGGGAGACGATCATGGTTAAGAGGCCGTAGGGAAAGGGATCGAAGGGCGCGACGCCGAACCGGCCCGTGTTGAGCAGAATCCAGGCACCGAACCAGCCGACGTGGAGGTAGACGAAGGCCATGCGTCCGGAGAAGGTGGTGATTATGTCGGCGAGATGGTCCTGGATGCCACGGCCTTTCGCCGCGTGCTCGCGGAGCTGCATCAGGGTCCGGATATTGTGCTCAAGGACGTCGGCTAAGGCCGGATTGTTGTCCTCGGAGTCGATTGGCTGGTTCATTTAAAAGTCTCCGATTTGGTCATTGCTGCTCCTCGCTTTTTGTAGTGGGATTCCTACAGCTCTTCAAACCCCGACGACTCAAAGCGTAGGGTCCGGCAGTTTTCGGTGACGGTGCGCACGATGTTGTCGGGGGCACCATCGGGAAGATCGGCCTCGATCTCGATGGTGACACGGACGCGGGCACCCAGGAGGCCGGTCAGGTGTTGCATGACTTCGTCGGCGATC
>JBBRHB010000271.1:0-6742 GCA_038223355.1 Chloroflexales bacterium | reverse complement strand
ATCTGCAAGCGGCGGTGATGGTAGCTCGCGTTTGAAGGCTTGGTTTTGAAAGACCGAGATGCTGCCGTTGGGATGCAATAGGTAGACCGTGCCATCAATCGCCATGTCGACAACCTGGTCAAGGCCGCCTGGTTTACGCGTCGTAATCCATTCGGTCGGAACGTCGCCGTAGTGGCCCGAGCTATATTTCATTAACTGGTTGGTCGTACCATAGTGCAGTTTTGCGTCCGCGTTCCAGAGGTAGAGATGGCCACCATAGACCGCAACCGGCGGCGTATCTTTACCGGGCAACCATTCACTGGCCTGTAATTTGTTGACTAACCACTTGTCTTTGCCGCGTGGGTAGGCAATGATGAAGGGGTTGGTGGCATCTGGATTGCGTTCAAGGGCCAGAGGATTGTCGTCGCGCCATTGCAGATCACTGATTTTTCCAACCTTGCTGTTACCCGCCAAGCTATCACCCTGGCTCAAGACCGGATGGATCGCGCCGCCTTCTTGGGCATAGACAACACCGGCCGCCCCATCCAGCAGATAGATTGGCTCTGACAACGCGCCGGGCGTGGTTGGATCGGTAGCAAGTACCAGTCTGCTGATCTCGCCCGCAGGATCGGGTAGCGCTGCAACTTTGGTCAAGTCGCCCAAAAAGCCAATGTGACTAATCGACGCCATCGCACTATCGTAGCTGGTCAGAAGTTGCTGATAGCTGTTCCAGTTGGCTGTTTTGGTCGTTGTAATCAAGCCATTGGCGAGCAATGGTGCAATGTTCTGTAGATTCTTTTGGGCGATCACCAATTGCTGGCGGGCCGTCGTATCATCACTCGCATTTTGCGCCGCAGTAATTGCCTCGTCAACAGCTTGAATTGCGTTATGGACACTGGTGCTATCACGCCGCCGGTTGATTTGCAAGCCACCGATGACTAATACGGCAAAGGCTAGCAGTAAGAGTCCCATATTGATCCAGGGAAAGGGCGGGCGGGTGCGGCGATAGGACAAGCCACGAACTTTGGGTCGCGGTTGTGGTTCGGGCGCTGTGAGCCGGCGGGTACGGCGACCGCTGTTGGCCATACCGCCCAACAGGCCGGCCAAGGCCTGACGCAGCGGCAAGCTTGCACGCTCATGCCAAAGGGGAGGAGGCTGAGGCGTTCGTTTGGGCAAGGCGGTGAAGTCGAGGGGCATACCTGTATTATCGCCAAGGTCGATACGATGGTCTTTTTTCGGCGCCGGTGGTCGAACAATGCCGCCATAGTCACCCTCGCCGATGAAGGCACTCATGGGTAACGGCTCGACATCACCAACCGGCACAGTCTCCATTAACGCATGACCAGGCAGGACACCGGCCGCCGTGGCCGGCTGGCGAGTCGATTTGGCGACGGCTACGGAAGCCGGGACGGCGGTTGGCTCGGCAGTAGGTTGAAGGGGCGTTGGTCGCGAACGGACGGCAAGTTGGGCTTCACCAGCGATGTCGCCGAGCCAATTGCCCACCTTCTCGACGGCCAACTTACTACGTTCGCTTACGCCAGCTGCACTCAGCGGTGCCTGTTGTGCTTCGAGCGATAGGGCGGGCATGATTTCGATCACGGCCGCGTGTGCTTCCGGCAAGCTAGCACGCCGACAGAGCGCATATAAGCTTTCGGCAACCGTGGCCACATCCGCGTAGCAGATCAACTCCTCGGCCTGCTGCTTGCTCAACAGACGGGCCACATTAGAAGAGCATAAGACAATGGTGTCACCCGGCTGGATCACGGAGCGAAAGAACTCTGGCTCGGAGCCTAAACTCGTGCCTAGCGCGCCGGCCATACCGAAGCCGGGACCATTTTGAGCTCCCCCGATCCAACTAATAGGATTCGGTAGTGCGCGGAGCTTGCCGGCATGGGCGACAAAGGCTTGCGTAGGCGGGACTTGCGCCATATATAAGTCACCGCCTTGCAGAATGGCGGCGCCCAGGCCTACGGTTGTACGTTTATGGATAGGGGCCGTAAAGTTATATTCGTATAAGGCAGCGTTCGCTGCGCGCATCGCTTTACGCAAGGCCGAGGTGATGCTACTTACACCATCATCATAGTAGGTGTCATGGAGCGTCGCCGCAACGAGGGCACATGCTTCACGACCCCGTGCCAGATCACCGGCCGCCTCGGCCACGACCAGTAGTTGACCTTTACGCACCTGGGGACTAAAGCGGGAAGGTGCGGGGTGTAACACAATGAGGTCACTAGCATCTTGCCGAATACCACTGACCAGGCCCCATTGTGCGATAGCAGTATGATATTTTGTCATCGCTCGTCTAATCGATACCAGCTAAGCGGCTGGATTATAGCAGAAGTGCTCGTCATTGGTTTGCAACGCTCCGGCCACTGTGTTAGAATGCTTGACAGTGGTGGCGTACCCAAGTGGCCTAAGGGGGCGGTCTGCAAAACCGTTATCATGGGTTCGAATCCCATCGCCACCTCCACGAGACGAGCCGGCCGGAGCATCAAGTTCTAGCCGGTTTCGTTGTGTCCGGGGTGCGAGCAGACGCGGGCTTAAAAGGTAGGATGAACCTCGATTACCTGCTCACGTCCGGCCCCGACTGAGACCAGGGTAATCTGCGCGCCGACCAGTGCTTCTAGGCGTCGTAGATAGGCTTGAGCTGCGGCGGGTAAGTCATCGAAGCTCCGACAGTCCTCGGTCGAACTTTGCCAACCAGGCAACGTCTCATAGATTGGCTGGATCTGTGCCAGCACGGCTGCCGTCGTGGGTAGGTAGTCAATGATCGTATCGTGCAGGCGGTAGTGCGTACAGATGCTGATCTCGGGCAGTTCGTCGAGAATATCGAGCTTGGTGATGATTAGTTGGTCGATACTGTTGAGCCGTTGGACATAGCGGGCACCGACGGCGTCAAACCAGCCGCAGCGTCGTGCACGCCCGGTGGTCGTACCATATTCGTCACCGCGCTCGCGCAGGCGATCGCCGAGAGCACCGGTCAGTTCGGTCGGAAATGGACCCTCGCCCACGCGTGTGGAATAGGCCTTAAAGACGCCGGCAACGTGGGTGAGGTCGCGTGGCCCAATGCCGGCGCCCTGACAAGCACCGGCCGCGCCCGGCGATGATGAGGTGACGTAGGGATAGGTGCCCCAATCTACATCAAGCAAGACCCCTTGAGCACCTTCAAGCAAGATGCGATCATCGCGTTGGAGGGCCGCGTCGATGAGTGGAAACATAGGCACTATACGGTCACGCAGCTGCCGGACGAGATCAAGGTAGCGGAGGTAGGTCTCGTGCAAGGGTATCGCCGTGCCGCCGTAGGCCTGAAGCACCCGGTTTTTGGTCTCAAGCGCCTGGGTGAAGCGTTGCAGAAAGGTTTCCTCGTGAACCAAATCACCCATGCGGATACCACTGCGCTCGATTTTGTCGCCATAGGCTGGGCCGATACCGCGGCCGGTTGTGCCGATGCGACCATCCCCGCGCAGCGTTTCCTGGAGTTTATCCTGCTGGATATGGTATGGCATCACGACCTGGGCACGGTCACTAATCCACAAGTTGTCGCAGTGCACGCCGGTCGCCTGCAGCATCGCGATTTCTTCAAGCAGCATGGACGGATCGATCACGACGCCACTACCAATAATATTGATCTTGCCTGGGTCGAAAATGCCCGCAGGCACAAGATGTAACTTGAAGGTGCCTAACTCATTAATCACGGTGTGGCCAGCATTATTACCACCGCTATAACGCACTATGACATCGGCATGCTGGCTTAACAGGTCGACAATGCGGCCTTTGCCTTCATCGCCCCACTGGCCACCAATAATCGCCACGACTGACATAAGGACCTCATTTGTACGACAGCCGTTCAGTATAGCATAGCAGTGGGAGGAAGGCGTCTGCATCGTGTACAATACAGAGTGTAAATATCAAGATGTTACTAAGACGGCTCCCATAGCCGTGAAGGATTCAATATGACCACATTTGCCGAATTAGGCTTGAGTGAACCCGTACTGCGGGCAATCAGCGAGCTCGGCTACGAAGAACCGACCCCCATCCAGGCGCAAACCATTCAGCGCGTGGCCGAAGGGGTCGATATTATTGCGCAGGCGCAAACCGGTACCGGAAAGACGGCGGCTTTTGCGCTGCCGGTCATCGAGAAATTAGAAGCAGACCAGCGGACGCCGCAGGCTTTGATTTTGACGCCGACGCGCGAGCTAGCCGTGCAGGTTGCTGAGGCCTGTCACAGCTACGGTAAATATAAAAACGTTCAGGTCCTACCGGTCTATGGCGGCCAACCCATTGGCAGGCAGTTGATGGCACTTCAACGGGGGGTGCAGATCGTGGTTGGTACACCAGGGCGCTTACTAGATCATATTCGGCGGGGCACACTCAGGCTGGATGGGGTACGGACGGTAGTGCTCGACGAAGCTGACGAAATGCTAGATATGGGCTTTATCGAGGACATTGAGGCGATCCTGCAAGAAACGCCGGATGATCGCCAAACCCTGCTCTTTTCCGCGACGATTCCGGGCCCACTGGGTCTGATCGCGAAACGTTATATGAAAGATCCGCAGCGTATTAGTGTTGCCGCGGAAAAGATGACGGTCGCGCTGACACGCCAGGTGTACTATGAGGTCGGTGGGCGTGATAAATTCGAGGTGTTGGCACGTATTCTGGACTTCGAAACGCCGACGTCGGCGATCATTTTCTGCCGAACCAAGAGTGCAGTCGATGATCTGGGCGAGCGGCTGACGGCACGGGCCTATCAGGCTGAGACCTTGCATGGCGATCTGAGTCAAATTCAACGTGACCGGGTGATGGCACGCTTCCGGGCGAACTCGGTCGAAATCCTCGTGGCGACAGATGTGGCGGCGCGTGGTTTGGATATTGAGCATGTCTCGCACGTCGTTAACTATGATATTCCGCTCGATCCTGAAGGTTATGTCCACCGCATCGGCCGCACAGGACGTGCAGGGCGTGCCGGGGTAGCGATTACGCTCGTTACACCGCGTGAGCGACGACAATTGCGGATTATCGAGGGCATGATTGGACAGGAGATCCAGCGGATGCGCTTGCCCACGATTGCTGATGTTATTGCACGGCGACGAGAAGCATTCAAAGAGTCATTACGTGAAGCTGTAGCAGTGGGGGGTCTAGAAAGCTATACGATTCTAGTCGAAGAGCTGGGCGAAGAATATGATCCGATTGATCTGGCAGCAGCAGCTTTTAAGCTGTTGTTGAGCGAGCCAGAGGTACCGGCCGAAGATACGCTGGCTCAACAGGAAGTGGAAGAGCGCCGACCGCCACGCAGTGCGCAGGGTGATTTTGGCGACCGGCCAATGGGAGGTCGCTCGGGGGGAGGACGCTTTGGGCCTGAGCGGGGTATGTCACGCTTGTACCTAGATATCGGACGCGACGATAATGTGCGACCGGCTGACATCGTGGGGGCGATCGCCAATGAGGCGGGTATTCCAGGACGCGCGGTCGGCTCGATCGAACTTTATGATCGGTTCGCGTTCGTTGAAGTTCCCGAGCAAATGGCGGAGCGAGTGCTCAAAGCACTCAAGCGAACCACGATTCGGGGGCGTAAGATTGCACCCACGATCGCCAGGCCACAAGCCGCCATACCACGATAGGGTCCCGATAGACAGCTACCAGCCGCCGGCCCTCCAGCCGGTGGCTGGTACGTTAACAGAGGAACAAACGATGCCGGATAGCACGGTCCTAAGGCACGAATACCGTCAGATCAATGGTGTGCAGTTACATTGTGTGATAGCGGGCACGGGGCCGTTGGTAGTCTTACTGCACGGATTCCCTGAATTTTGGTACTCGTACCGGGAGCAAATTCCGGTGTTAGCCCAACACTTTACTGTCGTTGCACCCGATATGCGGGGCTATAATCTGTCGAGTAAGCCGGAGAAGATCGCTGATTACGTGGTGCCGACGTTGGTTGAGGATGTCGTCCAGCTTATACACTCGTTTGGTGCAGCGCAAGCACATATTGTTGGTCATGATTGGGGCGGTGCGGTGGCGTGGGCAACGGCGCTGAGTCGTCCAGACATTACTCAGAGTTTAACAGTCTTGAATATGCCGCACTTCCGACTCTTCAGCCAAAACCTGCTGACCAATCCACGCCAACGCCGTCGTAGCTGGTATATCGGGGTTTTTCAGCTGCCATGGCTGCCAGAGTTTGTGATTCGCCGACGGGACTACGAGTTTATTAGGGGGGTGTTCCGAGGAATGGCCGTTCATAAAGAGCGGTTTACGGACGATGTGCTAGCAGCATATAAAGCCGCCATGGCACAGCCGGGGGCAGCACGCGCTGCCGTCAACTATTATCGAGCAGTGGGACGCTCAGCAAGCCAGCGAGCACTTGCGACCGCTGATCCGGTGGCCAAAATGCCGGTGCAAGTTATTTGGGGGGAACGTGACACAGCGCTAGGCAAAGAATTGAACGATGGCCTGGAGCGGTATGTACCGGACCTCACTTTGCATTTCATTCCCGATGCCAGTCATTGGGTCCAGCAAGACCGACCTGATCTCGTCAACCAATATCTACTGGAGTTTCTGCTGCGTTAAGAACGTCGCGCATGATAAAACAAAGAGCCCGTTGTACGTACAGTACAACGGGCTCTTTCTATTGTCGCAGGTGCATAGACCTCATCTCCCAGAGGGTCATCCCCCCAGTACCCTTGGCGCTACGCCGTTGCACGACCCGGTTCGGGATGGGACGGGGTGGGTCCAGCGCGCTCAGTACACACCTGTGATTGCTGTCTGTCTT
>JBBRHB010000270.1:0-6748 GCA_038223355.1 Chloroflexales bacterium | reverse complement strand
TGCTGTATGTGGGCGACTGCAAGATGAGTAGCCTGGCCACGCGGGCGGGGGTGGCCTTTCACCACGACTTTTAACTGTGTCCACTCTCCGCTCTCCAGGCACCGCCGGAGGTGATGGCTGGCTACGTCGCCGCTGTCACACGCGGTGAGCACCCGCTCACCTCCGTTGAGCGAACGGAAACGGATGGCACCCGCGTGGTGCTGGCCGTAGGCTTTGAGGTCAGCGAGACGCTGACGGCGTGCCACGACGAGACATGGCCAGTTCACTGGACCGAGCGACGTCTGGTGGTCCAATCGCACCAGCAGGCCAAGACACAGCAAGGGGCGCTGCGCAAGCGTCTGGCCCAGGCCGAAGCAGAGCTGGCGACCTTGGCAGTCGTGCGACGCGGCAAGCGACGCTGGACTGACCTGAGAGCACTGGAGCAGGCCGCAGCGGAGATAGTGACACGCTATCGGGTGGCCGGGCTGCTGCAAGTCAACTGCCGGGCGGAGGTGGATCAGCGCGCCGTGCGTGGCTATGGCACGCGGCCAGCCACGGTGCGTACGACCACACGCTTTGAGCTGCGGACGGAGGTGGATGCGGCGGCGCTCGAGGGCGCGATAGCGTGTTTGGGTTGGCGCGTCTACGTCACGAACCAGCCAGCCGCCGAGTTGAGCTTGGAGCAAGCCGTGCTGGCCTACCGCGAGGAGTATCTTGTGGAGCGCAGCCTGGGACGCATGAAGGGCGTGCCGTTGTCGTTGCGACCGCTGTATCTGGCGCGGGAGGATCATGCCACGGGGCTGGTGCGCTTGTTGAGTATCGCGCTGCGGGCGTTGACACTGGTGGAGTTTGTCGTGCGGCGGCGCTTGGCAGCAGACGGAGCGACGCTGGCGGGGGTCTATGCGGGGCAACCGACGCGGGCGACCGCTCGCCCGACGGCGGAACGGCTCTTGGCAAGCTTTCGCGATGTCACGTTGACCATGGTTGAGTTGCCCGGGCGGAGCGTGTAGCATCTGACCCCGTTGACGGCTGTCCAGCAGCGCATCTTGGACTTGATGGGATGTTCACTCACGATCTATTCACGTCTCGCCCGCGATTCTCACGACCCTCCGTAGAAATGAGCGAACCATGAGTTGCAAAGCAGAGTATACCACATTGGGAAGATTCCTTTCCTTAAGGTGAGCTTAAGAGGGTGTGGCTTACGTTGTTGCAGGATTGTCGAGCAGGATGAGTGGGGGTAGACTAGGGATGTGAAAGGAACGAGACAGCGAGGAGAAGGAGCGATGCGCCAACAAGCGACGGAAGATGGCTGGCATCAGTTCAGCGCCGAGATTCTGAGTGGCATGCGCGAGTGGCGCCTGCAGCACCCCAAAGCCACCCTACGTGAAATCGAGACTGAGTTGGATCGCCGCTGGTACCGCGTGCGGGCACGCATGGTGGAAGAGATGGCGCTGCAGAGTGCGGCGACAAGCTGGCAGATGGGGCCGCCCGCTGAGCCGCCCATCTGTCCCCACTGTGCCACACCCCTCGAAGACCGCGGCATCCACCACCGTCACATCCAAACCCAAGGCGGGCATGACCTTGATTTAGCCCGGAGCTATGGTGTTTGTCCCACCTGCCATGCAGGGCTTTTCCCCCCTCGATGACGAATTAGGCTTACTGCCTGGCACCTTGACGCCCCGTCTCCAAGAAAGCCTGGTCCGCTTAAGCACCTGGATTCCCTCCTTTGCTAAAGCGAGTGCCGAACTCACCTGGTTTACCGGTGCCACGGTCAGCCGCGATACCACGCGACGGCTGACGGAAGCAGCGGGTGCAGCAGCGGTCAACGTCCAGACGGCCGAGGTTGAGCGCATCGAGCAGGAGTATCCGCTGCCACCGCCTGGACCGGCGCGCTTGGTCTTTCATGTCGATGGAGCGATGGTGCCGCTCGTGCGGAGCGAGTGGGCCGAAGTGCGCACCTTAGCGGTCGGTGAAGTAGCAGCAGCGGTGGAGCGGGCGGGCGAGATGGTGAGTGCGACCGAGCGACTGTCGTACTTCTCGCGGCTCGCCGATAGTGCGACTTTCAGCCGCTTGAGCTTAGGCGAACTGCATCGACGTGGGATTGAGACGGCCAGACAGGTCGGCGTGGTGGTAGACGGTGCCGAGTGGTGTCAGACGCTGATTGACCTGCAAGCACCCCTGGCACTCCGCATCCTTGACTTGCCACATGCTGCTGAATACATCAGTGCAATGGGCCAGACGAGTGTGGCAGGTCTGCCGTTACTCAGCCCAGCAGACGTGGCGGCGCTCTGCCACGCACTCTCGCACCAGGGACCGACAGCTGTACTTCCGCGCTTACGAGCCCTATGCGATGCGCATCCCGACCTGCCAGCTCTCGCCAAGCAGTACGCCTATCTTGCCAAGCGCACGGCCCAGATGCAGTACCCAGTCTTTCGGGCAGCGGGCTGGCCGCTTGGCAGTGGGAGTGTGGAAAGTGCCAACAAACTGGTCGTGGAGGATCGTCTCAAGGGAAGCGGAATGCATTGGGCACGGCAGAACGTGAATCCGCTCTTGGCCTTACGTAATGCGGTCTGCAATGACCGGTGGGATGAGGTCTGGACACAGATTGAGGCCGACCAGCGACAGCAAGCGCACGACCAGCGCCAGCAGCGACGCTTGGACCGGAGAACCGAGCGGTGTGCTCCCGACGCGCCTGCTCCTTCCGTTGGTGGAGTTGGACCTCTCGCACATGCAGCTGACGAGCTCCATCCCGTCCTCGTCCCACCCCCACTCCCGGCCCGTTCGCCTCACCGACCTGCCATCGATCATCCCTGGCGTCGCGCATGGAGTAAACGCCAACAAGCACAACAATCTCATGCAACAACATAAGTCACACCCAGCTTAAGAGGTTCCGTTGGGAGGTGCTGAGGTAGGGTACACTGCGTCTCAATATTTTTGAGAAAGGCAACCCGATGCAGTGCGATCGATGTGGCAGTGAGCAGTTCAGCAAGGCAGGCCGAGATCGACCGGCGCGCCAACTCTATCAGTGTGGGGCATGCCGACGACGGCTCACTGCCCGCTCTGCCTCTGCCTTTAGCGGCTATCGCTTTCCTGACGACATCATCGCCCTGGCCGTTCGGTGGTATCTGCGCTTCCGGTTGTCCTATGCCGACCTAGCGGAGCTCCTCGCCGAACGCGGCGTCCAGGTCGATCCATCCACCATCTTCGATTGGGTCCAGCAGTTGGCCCAGATACCGCTGGCGAATCCCGAATAGGAGCCATTCTGCCGGGTTGAGGCTTGCAGAAGCGCAGGCTATGATTGGCCAGCAGGCTGATTCCGCCCGCTCCTCATCAGCCAGGAGGTCATGATGACGTTACAGATACAGGTCGTCTATTTGGTGCCGGAGGAAACGGCGCGGGTCGCGCATGCAGCGTTTCCACGTGGCAGTACCTTCATGCGAATGCGTGATGCCCTCGGCATGATTTATGACGACCAGACCTTCGCGGCGTTGTATCCGGTTCAGGGACAACCGGCCTACTCGCCGTTCCGGCTTGCCCTCACCCTCGTGATGCAGTTTGCCGAACACCTCTCCGACCTCCAAGCAGCGGATGCCGTGCGGAGTCGGATAGATTGGAAATACGCGCTTGGCCTTGACCTCACCGACCCCGGCTTTGACGCCTCCGTCCTGAGTGAATTCCGCACCCGTTTAGTAACGGGCAGTGCCGAACAGCTCTTGCTCGACACCTTGCTGACCCTCTTCCGTGACCAAGGCTTCCTGAAAGCGCGGGGCAAACAGCGCACGGATTCAACGCATGTCCTCGCGGTCGTGCGTGATCTCAATCGGCTGGAACTCGTTGGCGAAACCATGCGTCACGCCCTCAATAGCCTCGCCGTCGTCGCGCCGGAGTGGCTGACAGCACTGGCTCCCGTCGTCTGGTATGACCGCTATGCCGAGCGCTGTGAGGAATATCGCTTGCCGGATGCCGATGCCCAACGTCAGAAATTGGCAGTCGAGATCGGCACAGATGGCTTCCTCCTCTTGCAGGCCATTGACGATGTTGCCGCACCCATCTGGCTGCGCGAAGTTCCGGCCGTGGGTGTGTTGCAGCAAGTGTGGGCACAGCAGTTCATTGGTCCCCTGCCGCGAGTACGATGGCGCACACCGCAAGAAACGCCGCAACGCGGCAGCATGATTGCCTCACCCTACGACCCGGAAGCACGCTATGGCATCAAGCGGGATACCGAGTGGGTCGGCTACAAGGTGCAGTGCGATTCGTTCTCTCGAAACCAGTTCGCTGGAACTGGGGGATGAGGGGCGGGACCGGAGGAGCACTCAGGTCCTGACAACTTGATGTTTGATGTGGGGCGCAATTCCCCACCGCTGAGATGAACGGCGAACGGCGTGTCCCTCACGGTAGCGATTGGTCATCAATCCGTGAAGCAGGGGCAAAACCGGACACCACCGGAACCCGACCGGCAGGCTCCCGGGAGCGAGCGGTTATGGATAGCATGAGCAAAGGTATGGTTACCCGTCGTCATGTAGATCAAGCCTACGTGGGTTATTGGCTTGCCCAAACTGGGACAGGATACGGGGCTGGCGGCGTGCACACCGACCAGTATTCATCCCCACCAAACCCGGCGGAGAGTACCATCCTACGACCGCGCAAAACGAACATCAGGAACGAAGTAACCTCCCCTATGCTCTCCACCATCTGGTCAACTGTGGAGCAGGTACCAGCCGCATGCATGGGGACAGGTAGGATTGCCCAAAAAGCAAATGCCTGGGGGAAAGCCTCAGGACAGGCTGACGTGGGCACAACACACGCGACGGTAGACGTACAAGTCGGAGTACACATGTTATGAGCACGGCCATCCAGCCGATGTATGAATGGAAGGACCTGCGTTGGAAAGCAATCGAGCGCCGGGTCTTCAAGCTCCAAAAGCGCATCTACCAAGCCTCGAATCGTGGCGACCGAAAGTTGGTTCATAGGCTTCAGCGTCTCCTGACGGCGTCGTGGTCTGCGCGGCTGCTCGCCGTCAGGAACGTCACCCAGGATAATCGTGGAAAGCGGACCGCTGGGATCGACGGGGTCAAATCCCTTGCGCCACCCCAACGGCTGCGCCTCGCGACGACCCTCCGGCTGACGGACAAAGCCAAGCCAGTGCGCCGGGTCTGGATTCCCAAACCTGGCTCAACGGAACAACGCCCCCTCGGCATTCCAACCATCGACAACCGAGCGCAACAAACGCTCGCGAACCTTGCGCTGGAACCGGAATGGGAAGCGCACTTCGAACCCAACAGTTACGGATTCCGACCTGGACGTTCCTGCCATGACGCGATCGAAGCCATCTACAACAGCATCAACAAAAAGGCGAAATATGTCTTGGATGCCGACATTGCCAAATGCTTCGACCGAATCCAGCACCGCGCCCTCTTGGACAAACTCAACACCTTCCCGACCCTACGACGCGTCATCAAAGCATGGCTCACCGCCGGGGTTATGGACAGCAACGTCTTCACACCAACGCCGATGGGCACACCCCAAGGCGGTGGGATTTCACCCTTGCTTGCGAATGTGGCCTTGCATGGTCTCGAAACGACCATTCGGGACGCATTCACATCCGCGGAAGGCAAACCGACCGTGATCAGGTACGCCGACGATTTTGTCGCTCTGCATCCCGACCTCGCGGTCATTGAACGAGTCCAGAGTATCACCATGGCCTGGCTGGAGGGCATGGGCTTGGAACTGAAGCCGAGCAAAACCCGGATCACCCATACGTTGCACACCCACACGGGAACCCCAGGCTTCGACTTCTTGGGCTTCACCATCCGGCACCACCCGGTTGGCAAGCACCACTCAGCGCGGATCCGTAACCAATGGGGGATGAAACGCGTGCTTGGCTTCAAGACGATCATCACACCCAGTAAAGAGGCGATGCGGAGACATCTCGAGACCATCGGTCACCAGATCGATGCGCACAAAGGGGCTCCCCAGGCGGCGCTGATCAACCATCTCAACCCGATCATCAAAGGCTGGACGCGCTACTACTCCACGGTGTCCTCCAAACACGCCTTCTCCAAGCTCAGCTACCTCAGCTACCTGAAACTCCACCGCTGGGCACAGCGACGACACCACAGGAAGCCGAGGACATGGATCGCCAGGAGCTACTGGCATCCAGAAACTGGCAGATGGGAGTTCGCGACCAAAGATGGCGTAAAGCTGTTTGCGCATCATAAAATGCGGATCCGGCGGCACGTGAAAGTCCGCGGAAGCAAGAGCCCGTATGATGGCGACTGGGTGTACTGGGCAAGCAGGCTCGGGCATCATCCGGACGTGTCACAGCGAGTAGCGACCCTCCTCAAGTGGCAGCAGGGCAGATGTGCCGGGTGCAGACTGTACTTTCGAGATGGAGATCGACTGGAAGTGGACCACATCGTTCCGCTGAGCGTAGGCGGTAGGGATGCATACACAAACTGGCAATTACTCCATCGGCACTGTCACGATCACAAAACCGCAGGGGATGGTTCCCTGCGACTGCGAGGTACTCATGCCAAGAGCGCGTGTGTTGAGGAGCCGGATGAGGGGAAACTCTCACGTCCGGTTTTGCAGGCGGGTGGGAGAAGGCGACTTCTCTCGCCTAGCTAACTGTCACGGAAACCTGCGAGCCAGACGCCCCGCTCGTGGTAACCAACGTGCTCACGACCCCGGCAATTGTGCCGGATGGTGCGGTGCTTGAGGAGATCCAGGCGCAATTAGCTGCGCGGGAGCTGACCCCGGCGACGCAGTT
>JBBRHB010000269.1:0-6806 GCA_038223355.1 Chloroflexales bacterium | reverse complement strand
GAAATCGATCGCATAGTTAAGCACGTCGCCTGGCCGCAGCGTGTGGACATGTGCTTTGACGGTCGTGTCATCACCGACCACAACCACCGACGAGCCCATGCCTGCAATTTGAGCACGGACCTTCTCAAAGGGAATCCCTTCGCCCTCTAATAAGAAGGTCGTACAGTAGCCAAAATCGTCGTCGCTATGAATATCCTCGAAAGCAACCGCCGCGCTCACCGCGGGGGCGTCCGGACGCTCCACACCTTGGCCCTGTATCCACCGTAAAACACCGTCAAGGATGACCGCGATCCCTTCGCCGCCAGCATCGACCACACCGGCGTCGCGTAATTGCTTCAGCAGATTCGGGGTATCGGCCACCGCCACTCGTGCACCATCGACCGCCGCTTGCAGGACCGCTTCCAGTTGCGCACCATCCTCGGCGGCTGCATGTGCATATTCACCGACCACGCGGATGACCGTGAGCATGGTGCCTTCGGTCGGTTTCATGACCGCTTTGTAGGCCTGCTCTGCCCCACGTGTAAATGCCTGCGCGAGCAGTTGACCATCTAGTTGCGCTGCGTTACCAATCTCTTCGCCAAAGCCGCGCAAGATCTGTGAAAGGATGACGCCAGAGTTGCCGCGTGCCCCACGCAAAGCTTGCTTCTGTACAATCGAACAGATTGCGCCCACGCTTGGCTGCGGCTTAACATCCTTAAGTGCGGCACCGAGCGTTAAGTTCATATTAGTGCCCGTGTCGCCATCTGGCACGGGAAAGACGTTGAGGGCGTTCACATCGCCGACATGTTGCTCAAGCCAGCGGGCTGCTGCCTGCAAAGCCACAAGAAATTGCGTTCCATCACACGTCGTGGTGCCATTGGTCATTGTGCATCTCCAAAAGATCAAAAATGCGAGCAGTGGCTCTATTCCCGCTACTCGCCCTTGCTCATGCCCTGCACATGAACATTGATCGTCCCAACTGGCAGGCCCAGTGATTGCTTCAAAGCATAACTTACTGTCGCAATGACCTGCTGGGCAACCTCCGAAATACGTGTACCGTACGCTAACACGACGTAGACGTCAACGGCAATTGATTCCTTGCCGATATGAATCTCGATCCCACGATGCTGATCTTCCTGACGCAGCACCTGGGACATGCTAGCTCGAATGCCCGCCGGTGCCATGCCGACAACACCATACGAGCGACAAACTGCATTAGCAACAATACTGGCAATCGCACGTGGTGCGACTTCGATCCGCCCCTGTGGCAGAGTGCGGGTATTAGAAGCTTTTTGATCTGGCATATCATTCCTTGTGATCGAACTGGGCCGTCGGTCTAGGACAAGCTTTGCGCGCTACCACCAACCTATTAGCTATGGTTGCGAGAACCCTTTAAGTATGCTATAGTCCAGGCCGATTGTGTGATTATCTAGGAGATAGGCAATGGCCAAATGTGCTGAATGTGGCAAAGGGCCGAGCTTCGGAAATGCTGTTAGCTTTTCGATGCGTCATACGCGCCGCCGCTTCAACCCGAATCTGCAAACTGTAACCGTGATCAAGGACTCGAAGCCGACCAAGATCAAGATGTGTACCCGTTGTATTCGGACAGCTGCGAAGAGCCGTTAGATATCGGAGATCGGCCCACCCACACCGGTGGGCCTGATTATAAGTGCGGCTTTTCATCGACTTCATTATAGCGCGTCCGGTTTATGCTACGCAAGACCAACCTTTAACAGGCTCTTAGCCGCGCTTTAATATACCCAAAGCCCTCCAAGCCATACTCACTCGAACATACTACGATGCATTATCCCCTACCTGCCGTCCTTATTGTGTCTCACGTACCTTTGCCCCACTGAGTACTATTTTTCCCTTCTCTAGA
Organism: Chloroflexales bacterium; assembly: GCA_038223355.1. Classification (GTDB taxonomy): domain Bacteria; phylum Chloroflexota; class Chloroflexia; order Chloroflexales; family Kallotenuaceae; genus JACDGP01. Next base: position 4,948 of record JBBRHB010000269.1, on the reverse strand, counting down.
TGCCCGATCACGACTAGCCCAGAATAGTACTGGTGTATCCTCGGCTTTTGATGCGACTCCTGTAGAGTTATAGGTAACCCCACAAGGGTTTCTTAACAACCTAGGAGTGCTTTCAACCATGCTACGTCGCACTATCATTACACTCTGCATGTTCTGTTTGCTTGGTTTACCGGCAATTTTTCGTCCAAGTCCGACGCTGGCCGCAGGTCAGCGGCTTTTTTCTGAAACCGGTCATACGGTTAGTGGACGCTTCCTCGACTATTGGCAACAAAACGGCGGATTAGCTCAGTTCGGGCTGCCAATGAGCGAGCCAATGAGCGAACAAAATGCCGATACCGGTAAAACATACACCGTCCAATACTTCGAACGCAACCGTTTCGAATATCATCCGGATCAGACCCAACCCTATGATGTACTCCTCGGACGCCTAGGTATAACGAGTCTGGAGCATCAAGGCTTGAACTGGCACAGCTTTTCGGGACCATCCCAGCCAACCACTGGGTGCCAGTATTTTGCTGAGACGGGCCATGCTTTGTGCCAGCCCTTCCTCGGCTATTGGCAAAGTCACGGCGGTCTCCCGCTGTTTGGCTTCCCGGTGTCAGAGATGTACCCTGAGACCAGTCCCACTGATGGTAAAACGTACACCGTCCAATATTTCGAACGCAACCGTTTCGAGCACCACCCTGAAAACGCGGCACCCTATAATGTCCTTCTCGGACTGCTAGGTACCGAGCTTTACGGCAAGCAAGCCACTGCACCGCAACCGGTGGTCAACCCCACCTTGCAGCGGGCAGTTGATTTGATTAACGTTCAGCGGAGTAGCGCGGGGGCAGCTCCACTCCATATTTCGAGCACCTTGATGACGATTGCCGAAAGCTATAGCCAGGTACAGTCCCAGCAAGGATCGATTAGCCACACGGGCCCTGATGGCTCTAACCCCGGACAACGTTTAGACCGGGGTGGCTATAACTGGGCAGCCTACGGTGAAAACTTGGCGGCCGGCTTTGCTTCACCCGATGATGCTGTAGCTGCCTGGCTGAGGAGTCCTGACCATCGGGCCAACATGTTGAACGGCGCGTTCCATGACGTCGGCGTGGGTCTCACGCATCGCGATGGCGATCCTTCACACTTGTCCGATTACTGGGTCTTAGAGCTTGGTGCACCCCAATAAGCGGCCCCGTCACTGTCATCTATGCGAGCGGCAAATTGCCGGTCGCATAGTCTTTAATGGTTAGCAGACGATCCTTCCCGGCCAAATCTTGATAAACCTGCACGTCAGCACGCTGGAAGGCCTCGCGTGCCAGACTTAACACGGCCGGCCCCTGCCAGTCAGCAATCTCCATGAAGAATGCCGCGCGCGGTGCCAAATACCTTGGTGCCGTCTCAATCAGCCGTCGCGGCAGCTCTAGCCCATCTGGACCATGGCCCTCGAGAGCCAGATGGGGCTCCCATTGCCGTACGTCAGGGTCAACCCGCTCTAGCGTCATATAAGGTGGATTCGTGACCAGCAGCTCCACCTTGTCATGCAATGGTGCTAGTCCGTCGCCCAGGAGCAGATCAATACGGTCTTCGAGGGCGTAGCGGGTAATATTGAGGCGAGCCACATCTAAGGCATCTGGCGATACATCCACGGCTGTGATACGTGCCAGTGGTAGTTCAAGCGCCAGCGTAATGGCGATACAGCCACTGCCAGTACCAATGTCGGCAACGTCCAAGCGCCCCGCTCTATGACGAGCCCAATCCAAGGCATGCTCAACGAGCAGCTCTGTTTCTGGCCGCGGTACCAAGACGCGTCGGTCAACGATGAAGGACCTCCCGTAAAATTCTTTTGTGCCAAGCACGTAGGCAATCGGCTCACCTGCTGCCCGCCGCCCTATAGCGACGTGGAACCGCTCTGTTTGCGCAGGGCTCAGCAATGTATCCCATTCCGCTAGTAGGTGGGTACGGCTGATACCGCAGATGTCTACTAGCAGCAATTCTGCATCTAGACGTGGTGTTGACGAACGAGTCTTGAAGATGCTCGTCGCTTCGCGCAAGGCTTCAGCATAAGTCAGCATAGTCGTGTCCAAAGCTCGTTAACCATCACCGTAGCCCCAGACGCTGGATCAGCTTACGAGCATTGGCGCTGCCAACGAACTCCCAGAGGTCATCGATCGCTTGATGGAGCTCGCCTGCGCGCTGGCGTACCAGAAACCAGGGCTGTGTGACCTGCCAGTCCGCGATCCGCACCGTGCCTAAGTCTCGACTGCGTGGCACACGGTGTTGCGGCACAAACGCCAGCCCTAGACCGTCGGCTGCCGCCTGGGCCGCCAGACCTACGCTGTCAGTTTCAAGCACCACGAAAGGTGTCGCAGGGCCCCCACGGCGACGTAATTGTTCCTCTAAAAGGCGCCGTAAGGCTGTGCCGCGCTGTGGCAGAATCAGGGGGCAATCGCGCACCTCAGCTAGTGTCGTTTCTGTATCTTGGAACAGTTGGTGACCCCGAGCGGCGATACATACAATCGGCTCATTCCCCAACTCTAATACCTCAACGGTACGACGACGAGGATGCTCATCAACGACCACAGCCTGAACGATTCCCTCTGCTAGCCAGCCCAGCAACCGCTCCGCGGGCCCAACATCAACGGCAAATTGGACCTCAGGATGACTACCTCGAAACGCGGCGATCAGGGCCGGCAGCAGCCGCTCACCGGTTGACGGCGCGCAGGCCAATTCAATACGGCTGGTGGCGATACCGCGCAGCCCTTGCATCTGGCGCTCGGCCCGTTCGGCTAGGGCAACTAAATCGCGCGCGAAGCCCAACAACGTCTCTCCGGCCTGCGTCAATTGCATACGTGATCCCGACCGTCGAAACAGACGGGCCGTGCCGACCTGCATCTCCAGGGCACGAATCTGTTGGCTAACCGCCGGCTGTGTAAAACCAAGCCGAGCAGCGGCAGCCGTAAAGCTGCCGGTCTCGGTCACCGCAAGAAACGTTTGTAGTTGCTCAACGTTAAGCATGAGGCCCAGGCACTGCCACTAGACTACCGACCCTGTCGCTGTTGCTTGATAACGTGTGCCACAATTGGGGCACTGCACAAAGTGGCGAACGCCCGAGATTGGAATAATGGGGATGATAAAAAATAGCGTAATAAAACGCATGCCATGCTTCATGCTGAACTGGGCTACTGCGCCGCACTTCCCACAGTGGGATTGTTGGGCTGCTCGGTCGGAGCCCCAAGTGAAAAAGCGGATACCGATGATGATCAAAATCTTCTCCTTAAAACCAATTATAATCACCAAATGCCCTGCCTTGTTTGGGAAACGGCACGATGTCTTCCATAATCTTATTGGCTATCCTTGCTGGTTGCACAATTAGCCTGCTTGCACTCGGTGTCAGCTTGCTCGTCGTCCGTCGGCTACATGCTCTGAGGCCGCCGGATCAACCGCTTGAGACCACTCGTGCCACGGAAGAACCAACGGAGCAGCTATAGATAAAAAAAGCCGAAGGCTGCAATCACGTATACCCCCAGCAGCATGGCACCCTCCAACCAGTTTGACTCACCGTCAACCGAAATCACCGCGGCAATTACCACGCTCAGCCCTAGGATCATGACCTCGAACAAGCTGAAAAATAGTGTCAATTGCAGACGACCGGTCGCCGGTCCGACAAACAAACTAATGAACACCAGCAAGGGCGCGACAAACAAGGCGATCTGCATTGATGAGCCAAGCGAGATGCTCAGCGACAAATCCATCTGATCCTTGAGTGCTGCCTGAACTCCGACCAAGTGCTCGGCAACATTCCCAACCAGCGGAATAACGATGATGCCAAGAAACAATTCATGAATGCCGAGTGTCTGGGCTACTGGTTCGACGACGCCAACCAGTAGCTCACTCATGCCCACGATCGCAAGCGTCGCCAACGCCAGCACAATGCCAGCAGTCCGAATGCTCCACTTGGGAGTATGTTCCACAATCTCCTCGGTCTCGCCAAAGCCGGTATGGCTCGTCGGTGAACTACCGGGAGCTCGAAACTGATACACCAAGGATAAGATGTAGATCAGTATTAATACGCCGGCAACCCCGAGGGAAATCACGTTCAGTTGAGGATCGTTGACCAACGTATCTCGCAGATCAAGCTGCTTCTGCTCGACCGCTTTAATCAATGCAAAGAGCGTTGGGATGACGAGCCCAATGACGGCCAAAAACATAAGCGAAGCAGCCATGCCGGTTAAGTTGCGGTTAAAGCGCTGCGTACCATGCCGCATGCCTCCCAACAGCAACGAAAAACCAAGCACGAGCAATAAGTTGCCGATGATTGAGCCCGTCAATGACACCTTGACGAGTTCATACTTGCCTGCCCGCAGCGCGACAATCGTAATGATCAGTTCAGCCGCATTACCGAGCGTGGCGTTAAGTAAGCCGCCTATTTGCGGACCGGTGTGAATTGCCAACTCCTCCGTAGCCTCGCCCAGCAGTCCGGCGAGAGGTACCAGTGCCAGGGCCGCCGCAAAAAAAATCACTGCGTCACGGGCAGGATTGTGTGGGAAAACAAATTGAGCAAGCACCGCTACTGGCAGAAACACCAGCATAAACCGCAAATATTTCACACAAGCTCCCTAGGAACGAATGCCGCAGCTTCCAGATATTACCTTATCCCTAGTTGATTGAACCGCAGTGCACGATACGGTAGGAATCCTTGACCGTCAAGCTCAGTTCGACATCATGGATCCCTAGGTAGTGACCTCGACACTCGTTATCATAATGAACAGCAGGAAAACTTGTCTTTGTATCAAGGTATGGGTACCATATACACATACTGAACGTAGGAGAATAGTATGCCAATCCGAATCGAGCCGTCCGACGCCTTGATTGCTGTCGATATTGAGAATGATTTTCTGCCAGGTGGTGCGTTGGCGGTCGTGCAAGGCGATGCTGTGATTGGGCCGACAAATCTCTTGATTGA
>JBBRHB010000268.1:0-6849 GCA_038223355.1 Chloroflexales bacterium | reverse complement strand
GAGCTAGCCGATATCGTCATCGCGCCGATCGTTGGCCCGGAGGTGATCACCGGTTCGACGCGGCTTAAGGCGGGGACTGCCCAAAAGCAGGTCCTGAACATGATTTCAACCGGTGTGATGGTTCGTTTGGGCAAGACCTTTGGTAACCTGATGGTTGACGTCCAGCCGACGAATGCAAAACTACGACGGCGCGCCGTTCGCATTGTCGCCCAAGCTTGCGGCGTGCCAGTTGAGGAAGCAGAGACGACGTTAAGCGTGGCTGATGGCGATGTCAAAGTGGCGATTATCATAACGCTGGCGGGCGTGTCGCCAAGCGAGGCACACCGGCGCTTAGCAGAGGCCGGTGGCGTGGTGCGCCAAGCATTATGAGCACAAATGTAGTTATAGGCATTGATGGTGGTGGCAGTAAGACCCTGGCGTTGCTGGCCGATCCACAAGCGCAGATCGTGGGCCGGGGCGTAGCTGGCCCATCGAATTATCAGGCGGTCGGTGCTGAGCAAGCCTGGCAGGCGTTGGAAGCGGCATTACACGTTGCCCTGGCCGACGCTCAAGTAGCGATGGGGGACGTACGGGCTCTCTGTCTGGGTTTGGCCGGTGTTGATCGCCCGGCAGATCTCCAGTTGTTTCAACAGTGGGCCAATCGACAGTGGCCGGAAGTGCCGGTTCTTATCGTTAACGATGCCCAGCTCGTCTTGGCTGCTGGTACCCCGGCCGGCTGGGGAGTCGCGCTGATCGCCGGTACCGGCTCGATCGCTTATGGGGCGAATCCGGCTGGCCGCAGTGCGCGGGCGGGTGGCTGGGGTCACATCTTGGGTGACGAAGGGAGTGGCTATGCCATCGGTTTGGCTGCGCTCCGCGCGGTTGTGCGCGCTGCTGATGGGCGTGGCCCTGCTACTCAACTCCGTGCCGCTGTGCTGCCGCAGTGGGGGCTAGCAGATCCCGAGAGTTTGATCCAGCGTGTGTATGTCGATGGCGCTGGAGCCGCCGAGATTGCGACGCTTGCCCCACTGGTCGCGCGCAGTGCAGCGGAGGGAGATGCCGTGGCGCAGGCAATTATCAACGATGCCTGCGTGGAATTAGCGCTGGCCGCTGCTTCCGTCGTGCGACAACTCGAACTCACTGGGTCCGTACCGTGTGCACTGGCTGGCGGTTTGCTTGTTAATCTGCCTGTGCTGATGAGCGGGTTACGCGCTGCAGCGGAACAGCTCGGGGTGCTGCTCGAACCGCTGATGACTGTGACAGAGCCGGCTATGGGAGCCGTCAAGCTTGCGATCCGGCAGCTGGAATGACCAGCAAGGCCCGTAAAGGTCGCAAACAAAGCCACTGGAGGTTATACACATGGAATCGGTCTTACACGAAGAAATAGGCGAGCAACCGGCGGTTGTTGCCGGTCTTCTGGCCCAGGAGGCCGCTGCGATCAGAGCTATCGGTGCCCAGTTGGCTCAGCAGGACATCCAGTATGTGCTCATCGCTGCCCGTGGCTCATCGGATAACGCTGCGCGGTACGCACAATACTTGTTCGGAATGATCAACCGGCTGACAGTCGCACTGGCCACACCATCACTGTTTGGGGCTTACCAGCACCCGCCACGGCTCCAACACGCACTGGTCATCGGGATCTCGCAGTCGGGACAATCGCCTGATATCGTGCATGTGCTCGAAGAAGCTCGCCGTCAGGGTGCCCCAACTGTCGCCCTGACCAACGATCCGACTTCACCCTTGGCTGCCGCAGCGCAATACTGCATTGCCCTGCATGCCGGTAGCGAGCGCAGCATCGCAGCGACCAAAACCTATACCACCCAGCTGGCCGCGCTCGCCATGCTGTCGTTAAGCATCTCACCGGCGTTTGCCCAAGCTTCTACCCTGGATGCCGTTCCCGCCGCCATGCGGCTTGCCCTAAACAGCGAGGCGCAAGCGCAGGATGCGGCGCAACGTTTGGCTCACTCCGACCGTTGTGTTGTGCTCGGACGCGGTTTTAACTATGCGACCGCCTGCGAGATCGCCCTAAAGATTAAAGAGCTGACGTATATCGTCGCGGAGCCTTATTCTTCAGCCGACTTTGAGCATGGACCGATTGCCATGATCGAACGAGGGTTCCCGGTGGTGCTGGTGGTGGTGGGCGAAACGATGCGCGCCGAAATGCTGGCTTTAGGTGACCGCTTGCGCGAGCGTGGCGCGGCGCTGGTGGTGCTGGGCGATGATGAACATTTCCGCCATCCTGACGATGGCTGGATCGCGGTCCCGGCGACCCTGCCAGAGTGGTTGACACCCTGCGTCGCCGTTGTTCCCGGCCAATTGTTGGCCTATCATTTGGCACAACTGCGTGGCTTAAATCCTGACCGGCCACGCGCCTTGAATAAAGTAACGTTGACAAATTGACATAAAAACTAGAGAAACAGCGAATGCGATCAAAAGATGGCGACCGGTCCAACCAGTCGCCATCTCCTTACCCTGAACCCGCTTTATGGCCTAGCCAAAAAAGTTCTTGTTCTTGGCGATAAAAGCTTTCTGATCATCCGGCACCGCATCTTCGGAGAAGATCGCAGAGACCGGGCATTCCGGTTCGCAGGCCCCGCAATCGATACATTCATCGGGGTTGATATAATACTGATCTTCGCCCTCATAAATGCAGTCGACGGGGCAAACTGCGACGCACGAGGCGTCCTTCGTACCGATGCACGGCTGCACAATCACATAGGTCATGGCTAACTCCTTCGACTGACTTCGTACCAAGGTAGCTTACCGCAAACTGATCGCCCTGTCTGAGACCTAGGTCTCATTCCTGCATTATTGTTCGGCTGCTTGCTCAAGCCGCACGGGGTCCAGCACCGTAACCTGCCCGCGCAGTAGGCGCACCAGACCTGCCTCTTGCATATCACGCAGCGTCCGCCCCACTATCTCACGTACTGTGCCGGCGCGCTCGGCCAATTCTTGCTGCGTCATCGTTGCCGCCCCGTCGCGGGCCTCGTGAAGCAATAGCCGGGCGAGTCGTGCTCTGACAGACCGGAAACGCAGGTCCTCGAGTAAGAGCATCAATTCTCGCTGGCGCGCATTCAGTTCGCGCAACAGTAGCAAGGCAAGCGGTGGGTGGGCACCGATCAACGCCAGCAGATCGCGTGTCGGCAGTAGCAGGGCATGCGCTGGGCTCATCGCCCGTGCACTGAATGGATTCTTACCGCCGTCGAAGAGCGGCTCAGCATTAAAGAGTTCGCCGGCTCCAACCATTCGTACAACTTGTTCGCGACCATCAGGACGGACCCGTGCCAGCCGTACTCGTCCTTCGCATAGGATGAACAAGCCATCCGGTACATCATCCTGATGCATCAGGTAGTGACCGGGCCGGTAGCGGCGATCTTGGAAGAGCCGTGCTAACGCCGTGCGCGCTTCTGCCGGTAACGTATGTAGAAGGGGAATCGTCCTCAAAACGTCGACTGGTACCATGCGTTACCGTCACCTACAGTGAAATTCGGGAGTTCCAAACTTACACACAGTATAACCGCCAATCGTCTTCCTCAATTGTTTGACACGTGCTAAGCCCCATGCTAGATTGGCCACCACCCGAGATCGAAAGCCGTAAGTATTGTGTAAGCTGGCTGTAAGCACGAGCCCCTACACTCCTCTAAAGGAGCATGTTGTATGACGAATCAACAGGTTGATGCCATTATTATCGGTGCCGGCCAGGCCGGTGGACCACTTTCAACCGCACTTGCCAAGGCCGGCCGCCGCACGGTCATCATCGAGCGCGAACATGTTGGTGGGACATGTATCAACGAAGGTTGTACGCCGACGAAAACGATGGTTGCCAGCGCCCGGGTTGCCTACCTAGCGCGCCGCGCTGGCGACTATGGTGTCCACATCGGCCCACTATCGGTAGATATGGTGAAGGTGCGACAACGGAAACGTGACATCGTCACGAGCTTTCGGGGTGGCGGTGAGCAAAGCATCAAGCAAACCGCAGGTGTAACACTCCTCGACGGCGAGGGTAGCTTTAGTGACGCTCACACAATCAAGGTGGAGTTACGTGACGGCACGACGCAAAGCTTCAGTGCTCCGACGATCGTCATTAACACCGGTGCACGCCCATCCCTGCCCCCAGTTGCCGGTCTCGGCGACATTGCGGCCCTTAACTCAACCTCGATTATGGAGCTCGATACGGTGCCGGAGCACTTGTTGGTACTGGGTGGGGGCTATGTCGGGCTGGAGTTCGGCCAGATGTTCCGGCGGTTCGGCAGTCGGGTCACGATTGTGCAACGTGGCAACCAACTGCTCGGCCGCGAGGATAGCGATGTCGCTGAAGCCGTCACCGCCATTTTGCGCGAAGATGGGATTGACGTACTGCTCGAAACGACTGCCTTACATGCCGCGTCAGGGCCAAACGCGCTGATTACGCTCACGGTGCGCACACCTGAAGGAGACCGTACCCTAACCGGCTCGCATCTGCTGACCGCTGCCGGTCGTGTGCCGAACACCGAGCGACTTAATCTTGCTGCTGCCGGGATCACAACCGACAAACATGGTTTCATTCCGGTCAACGAGCGCCTAGAAACGAATGTAGCGGGGATTTATGCGCTCGGTGATGTTAACGGTGGCCCGGCTTTTACTCATATCTCGTACGACGATTTTCGTATCCTCCGCACCAACTTGCTAGAAGGTGGTCATGCCACCACGCGTGACCGCTATGTGCCCTACACGGTCTTTATTGACCCGCAATTGGGACGGGTTGGTTTGAGCGAGCAGGATGCTCGCGCCCAAGGGCGGGCGATCCGGGTTGCCAAAATGCCTATGGCCAATGTGGCCCGCGCCTTGGAAGTTGACGAGCCACGTGGTTTCATCAAGGCGCTCGTTGACGCTGAGACCGATCTGCTTCTGGGCTGTGCAGTCTTAGGCATTGAGGGCGGGGAGATTATGGCACTCTTCCAGATGGCCATGATGGGCAAGGTGCCCTATACCACGCTGCGTGATGCTACCTTCGCCCATCCGACGTTGGCCGAGGCGCTCAATAACTTGTTCGGCCAGTTCCAGGGCGAGTAATTGGGAATGGGGAGGAGCAAGAAGCGGACGCGAAAGGAGCTGGCACATGGCCAGCTCCTTTCCGTTGAATGAGGTAGGTGCTTGGTTACGGCTTCACGATACTGACGAACGTGCCCCAGTTGGCCAGCGAGGTGCGTGACATGTTGGGAATATACTCCGCTGCCATGTAGATCGAGCCGTCAGGACCCGCTACCGCTGCCGAGTAGTCACCCCAGCGGGCTACGCCGGCACCACCGTAGGCGACGTAGCCCGAGAAGCCATCTTCGGGCCCCGAGCCCGCTCCCGCCAAATGAACGTCCGGTGCCCCAGCACCACCTAGCTTGGCATAGGCTGCGCTCGGATAGTAGGCCGGTCCAACGAGCGTAAAGGTCATGATCGCTTGGCCATTGGCATTGACACCGATGGATGGGTACATGACATTATTGCCACTGACCGACAGATAGCCCTGGTTGCTGATCGAACTCGACAGTAGGCCAACTTTGACTTCAAAATAGGCAATGCCGACACGCAGGCTACCATCGCCGCTTTTCACGACACTGTTGACGCCAGAATACAGCGTGTCACCGGCAAGCACGACCTGATTCATCCGGTCATCATTGCCTGCGAGTTGTTCTAGTGGCTCAGCTAGACTTTCGCCAAGGGGCCGCGAACCGACCGGTCCGATCCGCTGCTCGGCGTTCACCGGCTGCCCATAGGTTTCACTGTTAAGAATCGTATAGGCCAAGCTTAGACTCGGTTGCGGGCCATTGAGCGAGCTCGTGTTTGTTAAGCGCCAAACCGCAATCCGGTTATCGTACGTACCAGAAAACTGGAGGGCGCTTAAGAAGAACTCGGTACCGCCCATCTTAGTGCTCTGCGCCGAAAGCGTAGGTGAGGTGGCCGGCTGCACGCTGTAGGCTTGGCCTTCGGCCAGCGACAGATTGTGAAACAGCACTCCAGTGAGTCCAGTCCCTGTTTCCAGCGCAAGTTTAGAGAACGCATAAACCTGCGCCCCATTAAAGCCAGACGTGGCGATGGGGAACTCGTTGTTACTGATATAAAAGCCGTTTTGATCAGCGCCAATCAGTGGCTGATCACCTAAGCAGGGGCAGCCGAGATCAGTCGGCGTGCCATTGGTGCCATCGTTGGTCGTATCAAGCGAATACAGCGAGAATAGGCCACGTGGATCACTGCTTTGGCTGACCGCGATTAAGGTGTGGCTCGCGGTCCCGAAAGCGCCCGTGGCCGGATCGGTATCAATCTCCAGCACGGTAAAGAAGAAGCGACTTGTCTGCGGGTCGAAGTAACATTTCGGATCGCTGACAAATGGCCCGTAGATGTTCGTAGCACCGGGTGTCCGATTGATAACCGGCGCCAGACCGAAGAGCTGGCTGATCGCGGTGACGCCCGAAACGGGTGTGCCGTCGCTGGCATAGGTTCGTAATGCGTCGTTCACGCCTTCCAAAATAAAGCCGCCGCCCACGCACAGCGCCTGATCCGGTGGCTCCAGACTGAACTGGTTGCCCGACGAGGCATTTCGCTGATCGAGGTGCGATAAGCCATTGAAGCCGGTAAAGCCTGCAAGGCGGCTGGTGACAGCGCTAGATGCGGGCTTCGGTGGCCGGGTGGGTGCTCCCGCACGCGGTGGGCCGCTGTGTGCGAAGTCGTACTCCGGGTGGTTGACAAACTCCGGTCCTTGCGCGATATCATAGGGCTTTGCGGGGCTGCCAAGCGGTAATAAAGCCGCTTTCCCCATGCTCTTCAGCTGCACGCGAGCTTGCTGCAGCCCTGTTCGTGCGGTAGCTCCGGCTGGAATAACGACTAATAAGCTAAGCAATA
>JBBRHB010000267.1:0-6856 GCA_038223355.1 Chloroflexales bacterium | reverse complement strand
TGCGGAACTCGTGGGAACGGGCGTCACCGCTAATGTCATCCACCCGGGTGAGGTCAAGACGGAAATGTGGGCCGATATTCGGGATAAGGCACTCCGTTTGGGTGAGCATGGTGGTGGGTTGCTCACCTGGGCAAACTGGGTGGAGGAGACCGGCGGTGACCCACCCACGAAGGCAGCTGAACTGGTATTGCAGTTAATGAGCGAGGATGCGGCCGATGTAAGCGGCCAATTTCTGTGGATCTCGGACGGCCTCAAAGCGCCGATGACTAGTTGGAGTTAACAGGTCCGCTCGCGACTGACGATCTTATGCTTGAAATCGGGGTAGACCCGCTAGAAAAGCATCCAATCCGTAAGGGAATGCCGCACGCGGTTTTTGTGGGCCGAAGACACCGGCCTGACCCAACGTGACAATGCCGTGCAAGAAAGCCCAAAGTGCCACCGCCGCTTCAGGTGCCTGTCGCGCTCCCGTGAGTCTGCCCAGCAAGCCAACTGTAAACACCCACATCTCGTCATGAGCGGAGGTTTCCTCGCCCGACGTTTCCATAGGCGTCATTAGGACGCTATAAAGGGCTGGATTGTTCCGAGCGAAATCCACGTATGCCTGCGCGACGCGCCGGATTGTTTGTTCGGCATCACCTTCGGAAGCGGCACGGGCTAAGGCAGCGTGCAACCGCGAAACGCCTTCATTTGCAATGGCAGCTTCCAGGTGAGCCCGATTGGCAAAATAACGATAAAGCGCATTCGGGGCAAGTTCCAACGAACTCGCGAGCGAGCGCAAGGACAGCTTGGCAAGACCCTCTCGTTCTACCTGCTTCACTGCGGCGTCCAGAATGGCTTCACGGTTGGTTTTTGACGGATACGGCATTAGATAGCAGTGTACATCTTGACGGGTGTCTTGTAAAGGTGTACACTGAACATTATCAAGGTGAACGCCGTACAACATCGTGAAGAATCCAGCATGGCGTTCTGAAACGCGAACGAAAAGAGCGGGATGAGTATGAACAGCGTCGTAGTCACCGGTGTTTCGTCTGGGATCGGGTGGGGCATCACAAAGGTTCTTGTGAAACAGGGGTTTCGAGTATTCGGCAGCGTAAGGCAGGAAAACGATGCCGTGCACCTCCAAGCCGAGTTCGGCCAAGCCTTTACGCCCCTTCTTTTCGATATAACAGACGCGGCGGCGGTGCGACGCTCCGCCGCCGAGGTCGAACGATTGTTGGGCGGCGAAAGCCTCGCAGGACTTGTCAATAATGCCGGCAATGCCGTTACCGGTCCGCTGCTCTATCAGCCCATCGAAGATTTTCGACAGCAACTGGAGGTCAATCTTGTCGGGCCGCTCATCGTGACCCAGGCGTTCGCACCGCTGCTCCGCTCGCAGGGATCCCGTAAGGCCGGCCGCATCGTCAATATCAGTTCCGTCGGCGGCAGAATGGGCGTGCCGTTTTTGGGGGCCTATGTCGCCGCCAAACACGGGCTGGAGGGAATTTCTGAGACTCTGCGCAGAGAGTTGATGCTCTTTGGCATCGATGTGATCATTGTCGCTCCGGGCTCGCTCGCTACACCGACGTGGGACAAAGCGGAGTCTGCTGAAGACAAGACAATGAAGACCTATGCTGCGACTCCTTACGCCAAGGCCCTGAAGCATTTTATTGGCTACATGGTTGCTGACGGCAGAAAAGGCTACAAACCTGAGCGGATCGGAGACGTTGTTGTTACGGCCCTCACGACGGCCAGTCCTCGCGTTAGATACGCCGTGGTCCCACAACAACTAATGAATTGGACTCTGCCCAACTTACTGCCACGCCGGTGGGTTGATCGTTTAGTCGCGCGTCAGGCCGGCTTACGGCAGTAGGGTCAACTGAGCCGCCCATTCAGTCATGGGGGTATTGTCACAGTAACTGGAGCCGACAGAGATCGTTGGACTATGGGGCTTTTGAACTCATTGATGGAGGGACACGTGGGCCGAGCGCCGCCAGCTTTCGCTCGTGCCGATTGCGAACTTCGGTCTCTGCTCCAAGAAAGGTGCTGACCATGCAAACGATTCTTCTTCTTCTGAATCTACTCGTCTCCCTCGCTTCAGCAGCGGCGGCAGTGATGGCGCTTATCCGACCGGCATCTTTCTCTGGCTCGCGTCATGTTGGACGCAGTGAGATATTCTACGTGCGTATGTATGCTGCGCGCTCCATTCCGTTCGGGTTCGCCGCCGGCATCCTACCATTTTGGCCTGGAGGGCCGGCGGTCGCGTGGGTCCTCTTCACTGCGGCAGTGATTCAAATCGTGGATGTCGTCCTTGCGGTGGGGAAGAAGGAGCGGGGGATGAGTATAGGCGCATCGGTCGGAGCGATCGTGCATCTCCTGTGCGGCATTGCGATCATGTAGATCCTTTGGATCCGTGTTGACCGTTGTCTGGCTGTGTTTTCCTATGGGACAGGACGAACAGCTCAATCGAAGTAAACCGCGGTCATGATCTGACCCCCACGACGCGCTGGGCGCATGTCCGGCTGGACGCGGACGATGCGAGCAACCTCCTCGACGCCCCGCTGCTCACCTTCCTCTCGGTTGGAGCGCGTGTGGTTATCAGCTGGGTGGGCGGCGGCTGCCCCGAACATTTCCATGGTGCGTGTACTGGCAATCGCCAAAGTACAGGAAGGCGTTTTCAATTCAGCAAAATCTTCTATGGATCGCACGACTGACAGACCGGTGATCTGCTCGTAGAATTGCACGAGACCGTCAACATTATGGAGCCGACGAACTGCATCAGATCGGAACCGGGCGTGCCAATGATAAGGGCTCGACGGGATGTCGGGCCGCTGCGGTGCTTTGGTCGCCCATCCAGCCTCAAGCGCTGATCTCAACTCGTTGATAGATAGTAGTTCGTCGCCCTCAAGCCTAGCCATACCCGCGTCGAAGGCGCGAACATCATCGGCGTCCTCCAGTCGCTCAAGCAACTCCTCATATGTAGACTCCATCGATTAATCATAGCATAGGCAGTCTGATCATCATGCAGCGCGTTGACCAGTCAGGTGAGCAGGTGTACACATTAACACCCTGCGTTACAGGATGCACGATAGTCCCTGCCCGTGGGCTCGTTTATAGTAGCAGAACGGTCGTAGCAACAACGTGAGACCGTCCTGAAACGGCTGCGGGAGCACAAAGATGCCCACCTCGCAAGGGCGACTCGACAAGTATCAACTGTACGATTTCTTGATCGTCGGCGGCGGTCCTGCTGCTCTATCGGCCGCCTTTTACGCTCGCACGAAGCAACTCAAAACCCTCATGCTGTACGAGGAACTGGGTGGCAAGCTTGGCTGGCGCCACCGCTTTGCGGGCCCGCTGGAGGCGCAAATTGCCTGGCACAGTGGCGCTCGACCGCTTGAAGATGCGCTGTCACGAGAGGTGGTCGATATGGAGGAGGAGGCGCTGCCCGGCAATGAGGTGGTCCGGCTGCTGATGAGCCGGACTGTGATGCAAGCCGTGCCAGTCCTGCACGATCGTGCCCTCAAGATTACAGTGCAGGACGATTACTTTCATGTCGAAACCGAGCTCTATAGTGGACTGCGGAGCGCAGCAGTGTTGATTGCTACCGGAACGTCACCTCTGCCACTCACCGTCCCCGGTGCCCAACGCCTCGTGCGCCAGGGCCTAGGTTATTCAATCACCACCTATGCTCGCCTCGTCACTGGCAAACGGGTCGCGGTGATCGGCACGACGCGTCGTGCGCTCTGCGGTGTGGCCGAGTTGGCACGCACGGCGCAGCGCGTTTACCTGATCACGCCAGACGCCGACATCTGGAAGACGCCGTTCAGCCAAGCTCTCCAGCATCCGGCGGTCGAGGTGCTGGACGGCTACGAAGTGAAGGAGGTAGTGGGTGTCGCCCGTATCCAGGGCGTGATTATCGAGCGGGCTGGAGTGACGAAGCGGATCGACGTGGATCGCGCCTTCGTTGACCTGGGCCTTGTCCCGCAGAGCGATCTGGTGAACGATCTCGCGGGCATTGACCCGGCGGGCTTTATTGTGGTGGATGCCTGCCATCAGACGACGGTGCCAGGTCTATTCGCTGCCGGCGATGTAACGACCGCCCGTTGCGAGCAGGTACTGGTTGCGGTGGGCGATGGTGCGCGAGCAGCCATGCATGCCTACGAGTACCTGCTCGCACGTGGGCTGGGACCAATCGGCGTTTCTGGATGACGTTAGATGCAGCCTGGCTCCTTGCATGTGCAGAGCCGTAGACAACGGCTACCGCATGCGACGCCGATTCAAGAACCAGCCGACGGCGGTCAAGATCCAGAATGTGCGGTACGTGCGCGGGTTGCGAATTGCCCGAAACATGGTGCGTAGTCGCAAATAACGAAAAATCATATTCATGTGGTATTTGCATGCATAGGTTGTGCCAAAGAGGAGCGGACGTGTGAGCACGCTCGAGCAAACCGTCTGCTGGGTCACGAATAGTGGCTGCTAAGATGACCACGTTCAGTCATTTTGACAGCCACTCGTTGAAACCTTGGCTCTCGCTTAAATGCTACGAACCTTCCCGCACCTCGAAAATTTCGTCCGCAACGAGGCCATGTGCTTCGCGATGTACGCTATTTGCCGCCTGGGCGTCCGGAGCCTCGACCAGGCAGAATACCTTGCCGCCCTGCTCATCTACCCAATAGCGCAGATACTTCACACCGTATTTGTCCTGCGTTTCCAGGTCCTTCTGGTGCGCCTCGGCCACGGCCTGCGCTGTTGCTCCGGGTAGATTGTGCACATCCATGTACAGTGCCATCTTGACCACTTCCTTTCGAGCGCTTACGCCCTAACGATGATCGTCACTACGATCTGCTGTTATATTGGCACAGGCTCGTGTATAATGGTCCATACTGCTACCCATACATACACATACAAACGCCCATACAGTCGCGCATCGTCGTCACCTCGTACTTCGCCTACTTGTAGTTTAGTGCGCGACGAGCCATGGAGCTTTGGCCAATGGCGACAACCGAAGGCACAGTCCAGCAGTGGATCAAACAGCGTCGCTATGCGCTCGATCTGACCCAGGAGGATCTTGCGGCCTGCATTGGCTGCTCGCTGATCACCGTGCAGAAGATCGAGTCGGGCGCACGACGCCCGTCGAAGCAGATGGCCGAGCGGCTGGCACACTGTCTGCACATTTCCAGCGTCGATCACGACCAATTTATCAGGCGCGTCCGGGGCGAAGCTGAGGAGCCGGCCCTTGATACCGGCGCACGGCCCCAGCTCTGGAACGCGCCGCTCGGCCATCCGGCCCTTAGTTCCATCCCGACCAATCTTCCCACCCCGCTCACACGCTTGATCGGGCGCGAGCAAACCCTGGCGTCAGCTCGCCACTATCTATTGCATGATGACATACGTTTGCTTACCTTCACCGGCGCTCCCGGCATCGGCAAGACACGCCTAAGCCTGCAAACGGCACTGGGCTGTCTGGCACGGTTCGAGGCCGGCGTCTTCTTCGTTGAATTGGCTCCCATCGCCGATCCTGCACTCGTAGCATCGACGATTGCCGCCGCATTGGGGATGAAGGGCATCGGCAGCCAAGCGATCCTCGACGGTCTGAAGCAGTTCATTAACGACAAACGCATGCTGCTGATCCTCGATAACTTTGAGCAACTCCTTGCAGCGGCTCCGCTTGTCGTTGAGTTGTTGAGTGCCTGCCCGCGTCTCAAGGTGCTCGTAACAAGCCGTGAGGTGCTGCATGTCCCGGGCGAGCAGCAGTTTCCGGTGCCACCATTAGAGGTACCTGACCTAGCACATCTGCCCGATCTGCAATCTCTGCTTGGCTATCCTGCAGTAGCGCTGTTCGTGGAGCGCGCCGCCGCGGTCGACCCCAACTTCCAACTAGCAGGCGAGACAGCGGGCGAAGTAGCTGCCATCTGCACTCGGGTGGCAGGGCTACCCCTAGCAATTGAGCTCGCGGCGACGCATGTCAACCTGCTCGCCCCGTTTGAGATACTGGACCGCCTCAATGAGCAGTTGCGCCTGCTCACCGGGCCGGCACGCTACGCGCATTCCCGCCATCTGCCGGCGCGCCATCAAACGATGCAGGCGGCCATTGAATGGAGCTACCGCCTGCTTGCTCCCGATGAGCAGCTGCTCTTTGCGCGGCTAGGCGTATTTGTGAGTGGCTGGACGCTCGCAGCTGCCGAGGCGGTCTGCGGGCGGGGCAGTGCAGGCCGGAGCGCGTCCTTGCTCGATAAGAGCCTCTTGAAACGTGTAGAGGGCAACCGGGAGCGGGACCCGCCTGTGCGCCGCTTCACCATGCTCGAATCGATCCGCGAGTACGCCTTGCAGCACTTGCAGGCTAGCCAGGAAGCCGATGGCACGCAACGTCGTCATGCTGAGTATTTCCTCCAACTTGCCGAGCAGAGCGAGCCATACCTGTACGACATCGAAAGCTTAGAGTGGCTGCACGTGCTGGAACAAGAGCATTATAACGTGCGCGCGGCCTTGAAGTGGCTGTTGGCACGCGCCGAGGTCGACCTAGCCCTGCGCATGGCCGGAGCACTGGGTCGCTTCTGGCTCGTTCATGATCACTTGAGCGAAGGGCGCGAGTATTTGTCGCGGGTCCTGGCCATGCCGGGAGCCCAAGCCCACACGCCGGCGCGGGTCAAGGTACTCGAAGCAGCAGGTGAACTGGCCTTCTACCAGACTGACTACCCTAGTGTTCACCGCTCGTATGAAGAGAGTCTCGCCATTTGTAGGGAGCTCGACGACAAGCGAGGCATAGGTACAGCACTCCTGTCGTTGGGGGGCGTGGCTGTCGAAGAGGGCGATTACGAGACGGCTGGGCGCCTCTTGGATGAAGGCCTGCAGCTCGGCCGAGCATCGGGCGATATGTTCA
>JBBRHB010000266.1:0-6860 GCA_038223355.1 Chloroflexales bacterium | reverse complement strand
TAGCTAAAGCGTTCTCAGTATCAAACTCCGCCTGCTATCACGAGCAGGGGGGTCTTTGATTCCACGCTGGTGTTGTTATTGCTGTACCATAACTATTGCTAACATTAGGAGGTATACATGGATCGTAAGGACACTACGTCGGGTACTAGCGACGCCGATTATACACAACAAGACGAAGAAAAGATGGACCGCGCCTCGCAATCCGGTGCTGAAGGTGCCTTTGGAACCGATCAAGATGATCCGGCGCGCAAAAGCATGCGTCAGGATGCTGAAGATGCTTTTGAGAGCGGCTCGGGCGGAACTCAAAGTAGCAGCGGTAGCTCCAAGTAACGACGGGCGATGCAGGGCGGCTCTTAGTTTGCGTATCTGAGAGTCGCCGTTGATTTTCAGCTAACATACATATTAGAGGTAGCTTACGGCTAACATCACCTCGGGCAGCGGTTCGGCTTGGGGTCCCCTCCGGCAGCCGGTGTTTCGCGCAGTATGGATCGCTGCGTTGGCCTCGAATGTTGGTACCCTCATGCAAGGTGTGGCTGCCGCATGGCTCATGACCTCCCTGACCCCCTCTCCTTTACTGGTAGCACTCCTAACGACTGCCGGCAGCCTGCCACTCTTTCTCGTTGGTTTGCCTGCCGGAGCACTCGCTGACGTCATTGATCGCCGCTGGCTGGTCGTTGTCACCCAGGCCTGGATGCTTGCCGTCGCAACTGTGTTGGGCTTATTGACGATCCCTGGTTGGATGTCTCCCTGGGGTCTGCTCGGCCTCACATTCCTGCTGGGCCTCGGTGGCGCGCTCAGCGCACCGGCTTGGCAGGCCATTATCCCCCAACTGGTAGGTAAGCGCGAGCTAGGCTCGGCCATCGCCTTAAATAGTGCCGGCTTCAATATGGCGCGGGCCATCGGCCCTGCACTTGGTGGTCTGGTCGTTGCTGCCTGGGGACCGGGCCCGGTCTTTTTACTCAACGCGGTATCGTTCCTTGGCATCATGATTGTCATCTACCGTTGGAAACCGGTAGTCGAAGCCACGTCGGGACCGAGCGAGAGCGTGCGCAGTGCCGTAACGGCGGGCGTTCGGTATGCGCGCCACTCAAAACCACTCCGCGCAGTGCTGGTGCGGACGCCTGCCTTTATCATCGCTGCTAGTTCTCTATGGGCTTTAATCCCGGTCGTTGCGAATCGTGATCTGCATCTGAGTGCCTTTGGTTATGGCGTGCTCCTTGCCAGTCTCGGTATCGGTGCCGTTGCTGGTGCTACCATCATGCCGCGTTTGCGGGCCAGCATGTCTGTCGACCGCTTGGTGGTGCTTGGAACGGTGGGTTGGGCGGGCGGCCTCTTGGCCCTCGCCTATATCCATAACCTTGTCTTGCTCAATGCTATCCTGCTGTTTGTTGGCGCCATCTGGCTAATAACAAACTCCTGCTTGAATATCGCGATTCAAACGATGGCACCTAATTGGGTCTCGGCACGGGCACTAGGGGTCTACCTTCTGGTCTATCAAGGCGGCTTTGCCGCCGGTGGTGCTCTGTGGGGCACTCTAGCTGGCCGCTATAGCAATCAGGTAGCACTTGACACAGCCGCCGCCGTCTTGATCCTTGGCCTTGCCGTGGCCCGACGCTGGCCCTTAGTCACCGGCGAAGATCTCGATCTGAGTCCATCGCACCATTGGCGCGAACCCAAGTTGGCCTTCGAGCCAGATCCGGGCGCAGGACCGGTCCTGGTCACGATCGGCTATGCTGTTGCCGCTGCGCAGGCGACGTCCTTTGTTCAGGCCATGAACGAGGTGCAAATCCTGCGTCGGAAAGATGGGGCCATTCGCTGGGAGCTGTATCGCGATCCGGCCGCTTCTGATCGCTACGTCGAGGCATACGAACTAGCCACTTGGGGGGAGCTTCTCCGCCAGCACGAGCGGACGACGGTATCGGATCATGAGCTGGAGAAGCGTGCACTGGAGCTTCAGCAACCCGGCACTTCTCCGGTCGTCGCGCATTTGATCGCCTCCAGGCAAACCAATTAAGATGCCTGCAACTAGCACTGCCGCGCCGGAACTGGAGGCGGCAGCCCAGCGGTCGAACGCATCAGTGCAGTCACCGTCCAGCGGTTGGCAGCGTACCTTTGCTGCCTTGCGCTGTCCCAACTACCGCTTGTGGTTTCGCGACCAACTTATCTCGATTTGGAGGGTGAGAATATGCCAGTCATCACTGTATCACGGCAGACGGGCAGCGGGGGTGCGACAATTGGGCAGCGACTTGCCGAGCGCCTCGGTGTCAGCTATCTCAATACGCAGATCATCCGTGACGTCGCCCGGCGGCTAGGCATGTCGGAGGCTACGGTAGCCCGTCACGACGAGCGTGGCGCAGGCTTTAGCGAACGGTTGGCGCAAACGTTATGGCTCTCTGATCCATCCCTCGCCACCGTCAGTGGCCAATCTGGTCCGCTTCCTTTTGAATCGACTACCGAGGCTTTTGTTGCTATGACACGTCAAGTCGTGCAGGAAGCGGCGCGAACAGGCAATGTGGTAATCTTTGGCCATGGCTCTCAGTATATTCTCGCACACCAGCCGCATGTATTGCACGTCCGTTTTATTGCCCCTTTGCCCAAACGAATTGAGCGTGTAATGCGCCGTGCAGCTATCAGCGAGGCAGAAGCCAAGCGACGTGTGCGGGCGGAAGACCAGCGTCGCACGGCCTATATCAAACAGTATTACCAAGCTGATTGGCATGCCTTGGATCCCTTCCACCTAATCCTGAACACCGCGCTTTGGGACGAGGAGTCCTGTATCCGCTTGGTCCTGGCGGCCGTCGAAGAACGCATGCGCTAACAGCCGGCGTAGCAGATTTCAGATGGTCGCAACATCGCTGCTCCTTTCAAACTTTACGGTCGGTGTCGACGACGTCTTAGACGCGTAGTAAGCACCTGTGAGGCACAAGGATTGCTACTGACATGCCGTTAAGACACGCCTAATGAAACGCTGTTGCTGGACCATGATCCGGCAGTTGGGTGACAATCGCGAGGAACTTCTATGAGTGGCAAGATTGACCAGCGGGATGACGTCAGCCCACAGGAAGGTGAACACAAATACGGCGACGTTCAGTTTGCGGATCCCGTAAATAACAAGTACCCTATCGACACACCTGAGCACGTGCGAGCGGCATGGAGTTACATCAACCATAAAGACAATGCCGCCAAGTATGAGCCAGATGATGTGAAAACGATCAAGGAGCGCATCAAGCGCGCAGCCAAAAAACATGGTGTTGAGATTAGCGCGGATGCGGACTAACATCTAAAGTTAGGAAGGCGCAGTCAGCACTGCGTCCTGCCTGACTACTACGGCTTCTGTCGAGAATGATAGGTCTTGACAAAAAAGAATACATGTGCTAATATTAGTGTTGGGCTGCTCTCGGGTACATGCGATTAACATCGGTGGTACACGCGATACTTGATTCTTGTATCTTGTACCATACCATGTACCAAGTTGTACCATTGGTGTACCACGGGGTTTCACGCATCAAGTACAGGGATCGCATGCAAACGTATCGCTGTCTCGTCACGGGTTTAGGTAATATCGGTCGCAATTTTATAGACATCTTGGCTACACGCGAGGCCCTGCTTCGTGAGCGTTATAACCTCACTCTCCAGATTGTTGGCGTAGCCGACTCGTCGGGGACGGCCTATGCGCCCGATGGATTAAATGTAGCCGACGTGATCGCCGCCAAGCGTGCCGGTCGCGGCGTTGCTGACCTGCCACATAGTCAACGCGGCGCCAGTCCGGTTGACTTAGCTGAGCAGGCCGCGTTCGACCTCTTGTTCGAAGCAACGCCGACCAACCTCCGTGATGGGCAGCCTGCCCTCGATATCGTGCGCACGGCGCTTCGTCGTGGCCTGCCGTGCGTCTTAGCCAGTAAAGGCCCCCTTGTGTTAGCCTATGCCGAATTGGCAGCCATGAGTGATCTCACCGGTCCCGGACGCCCGGCTCTCCGCTTTAGCGGTGCGGTCGGCGGAGCACTGCCGACTATCAATATTGGGCGGCGGGACTTAGCTGGCAGTCATGTTACGCGTGTGGAAGCTGTTCTGAACGGCACAACCCAGGTCATCCTAGGGCTGATGGCGGAGGGCCAAAGCTTTCCCGATGCATTGGCTGCTGCGCAACAGATGGGGATCGTTGAGCCCGACCCCTCGCTTGATGTCGATGGCTGGGACGCAGCGAATAAGCTGGTGATCCTGGCCAATGCCGTCCTCGGCGTACCGACCACCTTGGCCGATCTTACCGTCACCGGCATCAGCAATGTGACCCCTGATCAGCTCCAGGCCGCTCGTGCTGCCGGTGGTCGCGTCTCGCTCGTCGGCATAGCCGAAGCTTTGCCATTAACGGCCGCTGGGACGGAACGTCCCTATCGACTGAGCGTTGCCCCTACCACATTACTCGCGACTCATCCTCTCGCGCGGCTAGGGTTGGGTGAAATGGGCGTCGTCTACACCAGCGATATTGCCGGCCGGACGACCGCCACCAGTGCCGAAGATGGCCCACTCGGCACCTGTGCCGCTATGCTGCGCGACGCAATCTCGATTGCCGGCTCGCCCAATTATTAAGCAAGCCGGCGACATTTACCGTCATCATTGGCTGCATAATCAGTGCTCCAAGCCGGGCTGAAGCGTATAGCCGATGCCAGCCACTGTTACTAAGTACTGTGGTTCGGTCGGATTCTGCTCGATCTTTTGCCGTAAGCGGTGGACCAACTGCTTCAACAGTTGCCGGTCGCCGATCCCGCGATAGCCCCACACATGGGTGGTTAGTCGCTCGGCCGGAATAGTATGTTCTGCGTTGACCAGCAAGTATTGCAGCAGGCGGAATTCCAGGTTTGTCAGACGCGTTGCGCTGCCTCCTCGTACGCTGACGCTCTGCTGTTCCATATCGAGTTGCAAATCGCCGGCCGACTGCGGGGCAGGGCGCTCAATCTCCGCCCGTCGCAACAGTGCCCGTACCCTCGCGAGCAACGTGCGCGGGCTAAAGGGCTTGGTCAAATAATCGTCGGCTCCCAGGTCTAGACCCTGCACCTGATCTTCTTCGCTGCTCCGCACTGTTAACAGCATAATTGGTGTCGTCGCCTCGGCCCGAACACGACGGCATATTTCAAAACCACTGACCTGGGGCAAATTAACATCAAGGATCATAATGTCAGGTTGCTCCAGGTCGAAAAGCCGCAACGCCTCGGCCCCGTCTGCTGCCATGATCACCAAATATCCTGCCTGCCGGAGGGCAAAGCCGATCAGCTCGCGCAGCTCCGTATCATCATCAACGACTAGAATTTTCATGCGCAGCCTCCACGGGTAGAATAACGGACATACGTGTCCCTCCCGGCGAACTTGTAGCTAGCACTTGGCCGCCATGACGTTCCACGATCGACTTGACGAGCCATAACCCCAGCCCAACGCCACCCTGTTCCGGCTCTTCTTCGGAGGTCCGCATAAACCGCTCGAAAAGCGCGTGGCCGTTAGAAGCCGGTAGGCCGGGGCCCTGATCCTGGATCCACAACGTCACCGTCGTGCTTTCAACGCTACCCCCGATCTGGATCGTCGATTCCTTTGGCGCAAACTTTTGGGCATTGCCCAGTAGATTAACAAATACTTGCGTCAAGCGGCGACTGTCACCGTAGACCTGTGGCAAGGGATAGGGGAGGTCGATCACCGCGAGCTGGCCCTGCTGATCGAGCAGCGGTCGTGTCATCTCTAACGCATCCTCAATGACCTCATCCAGAGCGACCCGTTGTCTACGAATCTGCTGGTGGCCTGCTTCGATCCGAGCACTTTCGAGCAAATTATCGATCAATTGCCGTAGACGTAGTGTGCCACGCTGCTGTGAAGTGACGAGTTGCTCAATCTCCTGAATCGTTAAGTCGGGCAACTGGTCAAGTAACAGTTCGATTGAGGCCAGTTGGGCCGACAGCGGAGTACGAAATTCATGGGAAATATTTGCCAAGATTGCGTCGCGCGCTCGGCGCGCCGTCTCAATCTCAGTTTCATCACGCAGCACTTGAACCTGTAGTCCGCCCGCAATCGGCGCACTTGTCACCACCACAGTACGGCGCTGCCCATTCGCCAGCACGAGATGCTCTGTCGCGCGCGCACCACCACGAAATCGTGCATGGATGATCGGACAATGTTCCGCACAGGGCCGTATGCCCTTTGTTCCTTGGGGGCGTAGCACATCACCACAAAAACGGCCAAGTGCCAACTCAGAGGTCGTCCCCAGCATGGCAGCCGCTTGCGGATTGAGATAGCGAATACGCCGCTCACTATCGACACTAAACACGCCCTCAATAATGCCGGTCACAATCGCCTGAGCCTCGGCTTGTTGGTGACGCAAATCGTTGGTCAGCTGCAGTAATCGGCGGCGCATCTCTTCCAATGTCGTAGCCAATGCCCCGATCTCGGCTCCGGGCGCTACTGGCAGCGGCGTCAGCAGATCGCCACGACCCATACTTGCAGCGGCCTCGGTTAGTGCCGATAGGGGTCGCCCTAACTTCCTGCCGAGCATGAGGCTCGCGAGACCGGCCACGAGCGTCAAGCTCAACGCCAAAAGCAAAAGTGTACTAATGAGCTGTGTGACTGAGCGCGCGACATTGGCTGTCGGCAAATCGGCCTCAATGACACCGGCGATCTCACCACTTGGTGACCGCAGGGGTACTGCCGCACGGTACAAGGCTAGCTCCGTGAGCTTGGTGCTCACACCATCCGTGGTAGCGAGCGCCTGGCCGCGCAAAACCTCTTCCGCGTTCCGTGCTGCCACAATTTGTGGGCTCGCTGGCACAATCATAACCGTCAATCCGAGCTCCGTGCTCAGACGGCTGCTATAGTGCTGGTCA
>JBBRHB010000265.1:0-6869 GCA_038223355.1 Chloroflexales bacterium | reverse complement strand
GGTCGACAGCGCCGGCAACGCCTACGTCACCGGCTATACCTCTTCGACGAATTTCCCGATCGCCCACGCTTTCCATGGCACCAATCAGGGCCAGGTGAATGCCTTCGTGACCAAACTGAATGCCAGCGGCAGCGTCCTGGTCTACAGCACCTATCTTGGCGGCAGTGCACGCGATGAGGCGGATGGCATCGCGGTCGACAGCGCGGGCAATGCCTATATCACCGGCTATACGACCTCCACCAATTTTCCAACGGCGAACGCGCTGCGAGGGACCCTCAATGGTGGCACCGATGCGTTTGTGACCAAACTGAACGTCAGTGGCAGCGCCCTGGTCTACAGCAGCTACCTGGGCGGCAGTTCCTACGACCAAGGCTTTGGCATCGCCGTGGACCGTGCCGGCAACACCTATGTCACCGGCTATACCTACTCGACGGATTTCCCAACGGTACACGCCCTCCAAACGACCAACAACGCCTATGAAACGGCGTTTGTGACCAAGCTAAACGTCAGCGGCAGCGCCCTGGTCTACAGTACCTACCTGGGTGGCACCGGTGGAGAGTATGGTCAAGGCATTGCGGCGGACACCGCAGGGAACGCCTACGTGATCGGTATTACGGCATCCACGGATTTTCCGACCGTGCATCCGGTGCAAGGCAAACTTGGCAGCTTTGGCTACAGTGATGCGTTCATTAGTAAAATCACACCGTAACCGCAACTGAGACGAGTGCGTGACCGGCCCGGGGCGGATCGCCAAGCTGAGCCCTGAAAGGTCGAAGTACTGCCGCGCTGGGGCCAACGAGAGCAGAAAAAAGTCGGGGGTATGGAATTCCCACTACATCGGCAGAGGTACGCCATCGGAGTCACGAGGGAAGGTGGGATGTCCGCTGATTGAGCGAAACGGCAACACTGATCCAATCCTCTCACCTCTTCAGTCAGAATAAAAGATCTCTCGCATGGCCGGGAATATTTCTGTGAAAGAAACAGTATAGTCAGATGAAGGCACTACAAAGACGAAACCTAATGCCTATGAGACACAGATGAGCGGTGGGACGTCCCGTCCCTCACCGTTCATCTCAAACCTAGAAAGTGAGGCTTTCCATGGCTTCCTCCGTCACTCAGCCCGGTTATCACGTCGGACAACTACCCGCCTCTGCGGGTCAGACACTCCCGCCCGCGGGGTTGACGCCAGACGAGGCACGCGCCGCCCTGCGTTCCCCCACTCCCAAAGCACCGACTGGCAGGCGCAATCGCGCCCTCCTGGTCGTCCTGGCCGTGGCGACAGCGGTGGCTATCGCCGTCGGTGGTGTCATCCCCGGCCTAGCCCTGGCCGCGTCGTCGCCCTTCCGGATCGTCACAAGCTCGCAACCGGGCCAAACGAGACTGCACGCGAGCGTCGCCATCTCCGCCACCGACGTCTGGGCGGTGGGGGGCTTCAACACTGATACCAACACTCTGGCAGAACACTGGAACGGCAGCGTCTGGCAGGTGGTGGCGACACCCAATCCCCCCCTCAGCAACGCCAGTTTGAACGCAGTGAGTGCGGTCTCCAGCACCGATGTGTGGGCAGCCGGCAACACATTTTCTGGAGAGCATGCGTCGTCCGTCTTCATTGAGCATTGGGACGGCAGCACGTGGAGCATCGTTGCCAGCCCCAGTCTGGCTCAATCCACCCCGCATCTCAAGAGCATCGTCGCGATCAGCAGCACCGATGTGTATGCGGTGGGCGACTATTATGTGAGCACCTCTTGCGCCTCTGGCACGCTGGTCGAGCATTGGGACGGCAGCACGTGGAGCATTATCCCCACCGCGGCACCCTGCGAAGCGGTGGCGACCGGTGTCTCCGCTTCGTCGGCGAGCGACGTGTGGGTGGTTGGATCAGTTGGTTTCATGCAACCCACCGCGTTCACCGAACACTTCAACGGCCACGCGTGGCGTGTCGTCCCGAGCCCCGCGAGCCCCATCATCAACGCGGTCGTCGACCTGTCCCCGACCAACGCCTGGGCGGTGGGCACGGACATCTCCCACTGGAATGGCAGGTCCTGGAAGGTGGTGTCCACCGTCAAATCTGGGAGTGCCCTGGGCGCGATCACGAGTGTGTCGGCCACCGACCTGTGGGCGGTCGGGAGTACCGCCACCAACCCGGAGATGACACTTGCGGAGCATTTCAACGGCAGCATCTGGTCGGTGGTGCCGACACCGAATCCCAATCCTGCCACCTTCACGACGCTGGAGGGTGTCAGCAGCACGCCGAGTGGCCACGTCTATGCCGTGGGGTTCACGGCCCCAGACAATTTCTCGCTCAACGGCCTCATTCTGGAAAACGACAACGGGTGAATCCCGATCGTTCAGGTTGGCGTGGTGGGTGGCCGAGGCTATCCCACCACCCCGTGCCGCCGGTACCTGGTGTCAATATGATTACTTGATGGGCGTAGTTCTTTGATACTTATATGGTATATAGCAAGGATGCGTTCCAGGAACAGCCATTTTTTCCCGATGCCTCAAAAACCTTAGCGGAAGTCGAAAACGCAGGTTTTTGAGCGCAGGAGCAGAAATACACCGGGTGAAATCAGGCGGCCCGATGAGCCACATTTCGGTCGTCTGGGTCGGGCAAACGAGTCCACAAACGCCTGAAAACTCACGACAGAATCGAACATGTGCCTAACGACCCTATTGCACTTCATCATTGGAGACTGGATTCTTGCCCGAAAGGCATCATTTTAGTCTCATCCTAGTTTTCGTTCCGCTGCTACACAAGCCCCTACCCGGTGATCTGCGCGGTGCGGTGGGACGGATCACCACTGTCCCGCTGAAGGGGGGAATATTTTCGGGCATATCACGGTATAGGTACATGACGACACTTCACACAAGCAGGAGCTTCGCCGAGATTGGTACATGGCACTGCATGGAGAGCAATGCCCCAATCCACCGCCATCACGCGCAGGCCGCTGGTACCACGCCCCCATTGGAGCGTGAAGACAAAGAATGAGGAGGAAACGGAGGTACCTCAGGACTTGGGAAGCGTCCGGGACGACATCGGTATCGGTCGGTACAGCCCATTCAATCGCACCAAACAGGAGACGGATCATGAACATGAACAAGCTTGTCAAATGGCTGCTGAATCCCCCCGTGACCGCCCACACCGCAGTTATTCTGCTGCGCCTTATGGCCGGTGGCATCTTTCTGTCGGAGGGGATCCTCAAATTCGTCTATCCGAACCAGGGCATCGGACGGTTCACCAAGATCGGGATTCCCGACCCTCATCTCATGGCCCCCTTTGTCGCTTGGCTCGAGATCATCGGCGGCATCCTCTTGATCATGGGATTGCTTACACGCCTGATTGCCATCCCGTTCATCATTGAGATGATCGTCGCAAACCTCTCAACGAAGATCGCCCTCTTTTTGGGTACTTCGCCGCTCCCACTGCCCTCGTCACCACCGACCATTGGCATCTGGGCCGTGCTCCATGAGTCGCGCTCGGAGTACGGGCAGATCATGACTGTCATCTTTTTGCTGATTGTCGGGCCAGGGCTCTGGTCAGTCGACGCATTCTTGGCCCGTCGGCGGCAACCGGAGGTGCGGGAGGCTGCAGTGGCGATGTCGGGCGCGTTGTCGGAACGCAGGATATAATTGGGAGCAGTCATTGAGAGTACCGTACCAGCGACGGTGAGCCTAGCGGATGCAGGAGCGCATGAAACAGGCACAGTTTGAGGAAGCTGTTGTACCGCACCTGGATGCTGCGTACAATTTAGCACGCTGGCTGTTGCGCAATGACCAGGACGCGGAAGATATCGTCCAGGAAGCCGCCATGCGCGCTTTGAAATCGTTTGGTGGCTTCCGCGGCTCAGACGGACGTGCTTGGTTCCTCGCAATTGTACGGAACACCTGTTACACCCGGCTGCAGCATGATCGGGCGCATGAGGTAGCGACAACCTCATTTGATGACGACCTGTACAGTCCGGATTGTGCTGCTGCTAACCCTGAAACCTTACTGCTCCAGAGCGCCGACACGCAGCTTCTTCGGCAGGCAGTGGAAGCATTGCCGGTGATGTTTCGTGAGGTGGTGGTCCTGCGCGAACTGGAGGGGCTTTCGTATAAGGACATTGCAGCCATCGCCGGTATTCCCTTGGGAACAGTCATGTCCCGCTTGGCCCGTGCCCGCCAGCGGCTGATGGAGCAACTGTCTCCGCCGATCAATAAGGAGTGTTAAAGTGAACTGTCAAGATACCCGCATGCTCCTCGACGGGTATGTCGATGGTGAAGTAGACCTGGTTCGGAGTCTCGAGATCGAACGTCACCTCCAAAGCTGTGCCGTCTGTGCGCAGCGCTATGCCAACTATCAGACGTTGCGGAATGCCATCCGCGCGAGCGATCTCTATGTGCCAGCGCCACCGTCGTTGCACAAACGCATTCATGCAGCGGTGCTTCAGACGAGCAAGCCTGAAACTAAGCCGCGCGGCCTACCACAATGGTCTCCAGGACGCTGGCTCGCGAGCGCCGCTACAGCTGCAGCCGTGGTGCTTCTGGTTTGGGGGACGGCCCGTGGCTGGTCCCTGCCATCTGCGGATGACCGCTTGACCCAGGATGTTACGGCGGACCACGTGCGCTCACTCATGGCGACCCACCTCGCGGATGTCGCGTCTTCCGACCAACATACAGTAAAACCGTGGTTTGACGGCAAGCTCGACTTTTCACCCCCTGTCGAAGATCTGGCGCAGGAGGGCTACCCGCTCATCGGTGGGCGGCTTGATTATCTCGCTAACCATCCAGTCGCAGCCTTGGTATACCAGCGCCGGAAGCACGTCATTAATCTCTTTATCTGGCCATCTACAGACTCTGAACGAGCGATGAGCACGGTGACGCGGCAGGGCTACTATGTGGTGCACTGGATCCGCGCAGGGATGACGTATTGGGCAGTGTCCGATCTTAGCGTGGCAGAGCTTGAGATGTTTAGCCACTTAATCCAACAGCGCGCTGCACCAACCTCCGCGCCGTGAACACGCCACACGACGCCATATGGCTGCGAATAAAAAGGTGCACTGGATTATCCAGCATCATACTTACCCGGCACTTGTACCAACCACAGTAACTCGGTTCGAAGCTGAAATTTTCTGGCGCATACTGGCCCTGAAGTAGCGAGGCTGGCACCGTGAAGATCAGGGTGTGATTCAATGTGCCCGCTTCACTCTGGGTGTCTAATCATACCCTCAATACTCTAATGTCACCACCGCACTAGCTGTCGGGCGTGTCGAGTCAGTAGGTAAGTTCTTATTGTACGAGCACAGCGAGATTCATATTGCGATGGACTGGACAGTAGAGATGGTAGACGCCCGGGATCGTGAATGGCCCGATGGGTAATGATCCGCGGGTAATGCTTACATTTTGAACGTCCGGTGCTCCTGACTCGCGGGTTGTTTCCGCTTTGCCATCTGTGGTCCAGCGGCCGTTCGCGATGACGTGAGGTTCTTTGTCGTCGTCTACCAGTGTGAGTTTTGAACCGGTAGGTACGAGGATAGCATTCTGCCTAAAGTTAGCTCCAGCCATATGAACAGTTGCTATACCGTTAGGATCAGTGCTAACAGGAGCGAGGGAGCCGTTCGCGCTGGGGGGGTTGGCTGCTACAATTGTGGCGGGAAGGAGAGACCCGAGGACGAGACCAACGATAGTGGCGAGCCGTGTAGTCAGTTGACGTAGGGCAGTACGTTCACCACCACGGTAATTTTGAAGTGTAGCGCCGAGACCTAGACCGAGTGCGACGATATCACAAGCCAGAATTGTGAGCAGGATAGGAAAAAAGCGATCAGTGCCTGGATGGGCAAGGGTCGCCAACGAGCCAGGTGCAAGAAAAGTGACGACGCCTGTAATAAGTGCCACTAGTCCCGCTGCTGCTGGTGCCCAACGGAAATTGGTTAGCACGAGGCCACTTGCGATCACCATGACGATCCCAAGAATCAAAAGCGGTATGAAGTTTCCAACGGTGACGTCGGCAAGCCAGTAGTATACGCAGTACAAGAGGGCGTTGAAAGATAAACTAAGCGCAGTCCCTTTACCGAGGACGGCTAATGTCATTCGTTTGCTCCGGTTGTGTTGTATGCGTTCCATAGCTTGATTTCGCCATCGTTCCCAGTGGTAATCTTGCGTAGTAGTCGGTATAGTCAAGGGAAACGATATGGAGGCGTCCACAGGATGCTGAAAATGAGCGAGAAGGTTTTATGAGCGAGTTCAACAAACGCGAGGCCGTACTAAAGGCGGCTGAACACATTGTCACGCATGAGGGGGTGCAACACCTTACGATTGCGCGAGTGGCCGAGGAGGCAGGACTTAGCCGGGGGGGCGTCTTCTATCATTTTCCGACGAAAGAAGCATTGATCGAAGGGATGGTACAGCGATTAGTAATGCTTTTCGACCAGGCACTAACTGAGATGATGGCTCAAGATCCCGAGCCATACGGTCGATTAACACGGGCCTATGCTCGCTTGGTGCTGTTGCTCCAGCCTCAGCCGAGACCGGCGAGGTTATGGGTGGATTGATTGCTGGCCTGGCATATTACCCGCACATTCTAGAACCTCTACATGAGCAACTTAAGCTATGGCAACAGCAAAGCGAGGCCGAACTTGATTCTGCCACGGCGGCGATCGTGCGGCTCACGGCTCACGCGCTATGGACCAACGAGCTCTTGTTGACCAACGACATCACGGCTGACCTTTTGCGGCGGATTGTTGCCCAGTTGGAGGCAATGACGCGCCCCAGATAAAGGGCTCGCACCTGTGCCGAAAGTGAAGTAGAGCAGTTGATTGCACTTCGATCTTCCGGGGATGTAGAATGGCATTTTGTAGGAGGGACCCATGGGGAAGACGAGAAGCCTGACGACG
>JBBRHB010000264.1:0-6913 GCA_038223355.1 Chloroflexales bacterium | reverse complement strand
ACAAGGCCGGGCTGTGCAGCGCGAATCTGGCGCGCTTCCCCTATTGCCACCTGGATCGCCCGCTATTCCCATTAGACGAGCTCTCGTTTTAAAGCCTAACGAGGATGATGTATGACGACGTACACCAAATCCATGCAATTGCTAGCCGAGGCAGCGAAGCAGCTGCCGGGTGGTGTCAACAGTAACTACCGCTTCGGCATATCCCCGACGCCGTTGGTCTTTGACCACGGTGACGGTGCCTTGCTCTACGATGTGGATGGTAACCGCTTCATCGACTACTATCTGGGGATGGGACCGATGATCCTCGGCCACAACCCGGCATCAGTCATCGCTGCGGTGAACGAGCAACTCCAGCGGGGCATCCTGTTTGCCGGACAAAGTGAAGTTGAGTATCTGGCGACGCGCTTGGTTTGCCAGATGGTGCCGTGTGCCGAGATGATCCGCTTTGGTAGTTCGGGTAGCGAGGTGATACAGGCAGCGCTGCGGCTTGCTCGGGCAGCTACCGGACGCACGATGGTGATCAAGTTCGAAGGTCACTATCACGGCTGGCTTGACAACATCCACTGGAGCATCTCGCCCCCGCTTGACCAGGCCGGCCCTGCCCAGTCACCGATTGCGGTACCGGGCAGCATCGGCCAGGACCTACTCGCCGGTCAGAATATCACGGTGCTGCCTTGGAACAATTTAGCGGCTGTGACCGAGCGGTTGGCGCGTGGAGATGTGGCTGCGGTCATTATGGAACCGGTCATGTGCAATACCAGTGCTATTCTGCCGGCCGATGGCTATTTGGAAGGGGTCCGCCAAGCTTGCACTGCGACTGGCACCGTCCTGATCTTTGATGAGGTTATTACCGGTTTTCGCGTCGCGCCGGGTGGCGCCCAGCAACGTTTAGGTGTCACGCCCGATCTTGCTACCTTCGGCAAGGCGATCGCTAACGGTTTTCCGGTGGCCTGCCTCGCAGGACGGGCCGAGTTAATGGAGCAGATCATTAGTCGCAAGGTGATGCACGGCGGTACCTACAATGCACAGCCGGTGGCGATGGCCGCCACGGTAGCAACGCTCAGCGCGCTAGCGGACGGGCAGATTTACGCGCTACTCGAGCAGCGTGGCCGCCGGCTGATGGACGGTATTGGACGAGCTCTCGCCGAGGCAGATATCCCAGCACTCATTCAGGGCTTCCCCCAAATCTTCCATGTCGCGCTCGGCGTCCATACCCCGATCACCGACTATCGCAGTTCTCTCGCCGCCGACAGAGCGCGTTACGTTAAGCTCACGACGATGCTGCTGGACCACGGCGTACGTGCACTCGAGCGTGGTGCGTGGTTTCTTTCAAATGCCCACAGCGACGCAATTATTGAGGAGACGATCGCGACCGTCGCCGCAGTGGCGAGGACGATGTAAGACAGGTCGCGCATGCAACCGGGAAGTCGGGAAGACTGACGATTGACGGGTCTGCAGGCCCGTGGTATGCTGGTACTATAAATAGACCGGAGTATGTATGAGCGACACTGAACGTAGCGTGACCGATCTGTTCAGTCTGCATGGGCGGGTCGCGATTGTTACCGGTGCCTGTGGCTGGTTGGGATCGGCGATGAGCAGAGCGCTAGCCGAAGCCGGTGCGACGATGGTAGTCACAAGCCGCGATCCGGAACAAGCAACGCGCTTTGCGGCAACGCTGCTGGGTCAAGGGCATGTCGGTCTAGGCTTCGACCAGGGCCAAACCGATACGATTCCCGGCTTCATCGCCGCAGTAGAAGAGCGCCTCGGTCGCATCGACGTACTCGTCAATAATGCGTATGGTGCCACGGGACCCGATATCGAGAACGCCACCGCTGAGGACTTCGACCACGCGTACCATGTGGGTGTGACTGCATACTTTCTGCTGGCACGCGAGGTCATGTACCATCTGCGACAACGCCAGGCAGCCGGCTCGATCATCAATATCGCCAGCATGTACGGTGTTGTGGGCAGTTACCCGAGCGCCTATGCGGGGTTGCCGACCAATAGCCCGCCGAACTACCACGGCCTCAAAGGTGCCTTGGTCCAACTCACCCGCCACCTGGCAGCATATTGGGCCCCGTACGACATCCGAGTTAATGCGATCAGCCCTGGCCCATTTCCGAAGCAGGAGACATTTGATCGGCTGCCCGAGTTTATCCAGCGGCTGGAGCAGAAAGTCCCGATGGGGCGTATGGGACGGCCTGAGGAACTGAAGGGCGCAATCATCCTGCTGGCCAGCGACGCCGGGAGCTATATTACGGGCCAGAATCTGCTCGTAGATGGTGGCTGGACGGCCTGGTAAAACCTTCAAGTCGATTGGGTCGCCGTGTGACAGGGTAAGGGCTAGCATTTTGTAGCTCTGGCCGGTACAGGAGCACACGATGGGTCGCTTTGATAGCAAGGTGGCGGTCATCACCGGAGCGGCGCGCGGCATCGGACGAGGCATCGCGCTGCGCTTGGCTACTGAAGGTGCAGACGTCGTCGTCGTCGACGTCTCCCATCCAGAGGAGGCCGAGAAGGTGGCCCGCCTGATTGCTACGCACGGGCGGCGCGCACTCGTTTGCCAGGCCGATGTGGCCGACCGCGACGCGGTCGAAAGCATGTTTGTGCGGGCGGTCGCGGAGTTTGGCCGGATCGACATCGCGGTCGCTAATGCTGCTATTTCGATACGCGAAGCGGTTATCGATGCAGAATGGTCGCACGTCCAGCGTACGCTTGAGGTCAGCCAGTTTGGCGTCTTCCACACCTGCCAGTTCGCAGCACAACAGATGGTACGGCAGGGTAGCGGCGGCAAAATTATTATTATCAGTTCGGTCCATGCGGAGCTCGCTGTGCCGCGTAGCGCCGCCTACAATATGGCGAAGGCCGCGATCAACCACCTGAGTAGGACGATGGCCGCCGAACTGGCCCCGCACCATATTAACGTCAATGTGATTAACCCAGGCTGGATCGATACACCGGGCGAGCGAGAGTTTGCCAGTGAGCAAGAACTCCAGGCGGGCGGCAAGCGGATCCCGTGGGGACGGTTGGGTACCCCCGACGATATCGCCGGGGCGGTGGCGTTCCTGGCGAGCAACGACGCGGACTATGTGACGGGAGCGACCTTACGGATCGACGGCGGCTACACGCTCGGTCTGCAATTGCCAACTTCGTAGGAGGAGAGATTTGGACGAAGAGCCGCGCCAGAGAGCACACGAACAGCTAAAAGCCAGGACAATCGAGCGGGCTCTATTCGCCAGCCCAGCGAGTGTAACCTGGCTGACCGGCTTCACTCCGCCGATACAGTTGGGAGTAAGTCCCTTCGCCGGTGGACCGCCGCTGCTCTGGTACGCGAGTGGCGAATGGACGCTGGTCGTGCTCGACAGCGACGCCCCTGCCGCCGCTGCGAGTGGCTGTACGGTGGTCAGTTATCGCGGCTATACCAGTTCAGCACCCATTATGGCGGCTGAACAGTTGGCCACGACGTTGCAGCGGGTGACGGGCGGGGCGAGTGCCGGCCAGCTAGGGATCGAGGAGCGCGCACTGCCGGTCTTTCTACGTGCCGTACTGCCCGATACCAACATGGTCGCAATCGATGGCCTGCTCATACCCATGCGGGTGCGCAAGACAGCCGAGGAGTTGGTAAAGCTGCGCGAGAACTTCGCGCTTACCGATATTGGCCAGGCGACTGCACGTCTGGCGGTGCGGCCTGGTCAGACCGAACTCGACGTCTGGGCCGCCACGCACACCGCCATCCAGCGTGCGGCCGGCCAGCGTGTTCCACTGGGCAATGATTGCACGGTTGGCCGACGTGCCCATAGCGGGGGCTGGCCCCTTGATGTCGAGATCCAGCCGGGCGATTCGTTCGTTGTCGACCTCAGTACGCAGCTGCGCGGCTACTGGAGCGACAGCTGCGCGACCTACTACGCGGATGGTCCGACCAGGCGGCAGATTGCCATGCATCGCACGGTCACCGAGGCACTAGAGCTCGCTATCTCGCTCGTCAAGCCCGGCGCAATCTCCGGCGAAATCGACCGCCAGGTACGCGAGTTTATGGTCACGGCCGGGTATCCGCTCTACTCGCACCACACAGGGCACGGTGTCGGGGTCACCGGTCATGAGGAGCCGCGGATCGTGCCGTATAACGATATGCAGCTCGATGAGGGCATGGTGATCATGCTGGAGCCGGGGATCTATTTTCCAGGGGAAACAGCGATTCGCCTGGAGGACGCGGTGCTTGTTACAGGTAGCGGGGCAGAGATCCTTACACGGCATGACAAGAGCATGTGATTATGCAAAGATTGGTGAAACGCAATGCTGATCATTGACGCCCATCTTGATCTGTCCTGGAACGCGCTGCAGTGGAACCGCGATCTCACGCGCTCGGTCTACACTATTCGCACGCAGGAAAACATAATGGCCGCCAAGGGGCGCGGCCTAGGTACGGTCGCATTCCCGGAAATGTACCAGGGGCGGGTAGCAGTCTGCTTCGCCACGTTGCTGGCGCGCTCAACCGGGTATCCTGTGCCACATGTTGACTTCGCCCTACCCACGCAATCTTACGGCATTGCCCAAGGGCAACTGGCCTACTACCGCGCGTTGGAGCGTCAAGGCGATATCCAGGTTATTGGCGACCTTGCACGTCTGGATCGACATATGGAGGCGTGGACCGCCTGGGAGGCGGCGGGTGCCGCGTCCCAGCCCCCACCCCTCGGCTTCGTGATCAGCATGGAGGGGGCTGACCCGATCTTAGACCCCGGTCAGCTGCAAGCGTGGTGGGACGGTGGACTGCGGCTGCTGGGCATCACCCACTATGGAGCAGGACGCTACGCCGGCGGAACTGCCACCGAGCTCGGCTTGACCGCGCTCGGTCGCCCGCTCCTCGTAGAGATGGAAAGACTAGGCATAGTGCTCGACCTAACGCACTGTTCCGACCAGTCATTCTGGGAGGCGCTGAAGCAGTATAACGGGCCGGTGCTCGCGAGCCATAATAATTGCCGCGTGCTCGTTCCGCATCAACGCCAGTTTAGCGACGACCAGCTTCGAGCGATCATTGAGCGTGACGGTGTAATTGGGACAGCATTTGACGCATGGATGCTGAAACCCGCGTGGGTGATCAGTGAGCATTATAATCCTACGAACCCCGAGGTCACGCTGACCGACGTCGTTGACCATATCGATCACATTTGCCAACTTACGGGTAACAGTCGGCACGCAGCAGTCGGGACCGACCTAGATGGTGGCTTCGGTCGTGAGCAGGCGCCCCACGATCTAGACACAATTGCCGATCTGCAGAAGCTGCCCGGCCTGCTGGCGGGGCGTGGCTACAGTGATGCAGACATTGCTGCGATCATGCACGGCAACTGGCTGCGTTTGCTGCGGAATGCGTGGCGCAGCTAGCATGAGGCCCATCCGCAGCGAAACTGTGCGACATTACGCTGAAATGGCCCGTGTAGAAATTGTCTCGAAAAGAGGCTGTTGATGGCAATGTGGGAACTCACCGCCGCCGACCACGAGATGATCGCTCGCGAGGTAGATCCATTCCTGCCCAACCGCATCTTTGACGCACACGCCCATTTATTCTGCGCAGAGCATTATCTTCCCGGTGTACGACCGGCCCAGCAGCATGGCACTCCCGAGCGGCTCGGCCTTGATGAGTATCTGAACTATGCCGAGTGGCTCCACCCGGATGGACGTACCGCCGGGGGCCTGTTCTTCGGGCTCGCCTTTAATGGCGACCGCGACGCGAATAATGCCTTTGTTGCGACCGAGAGTGCTGCCGGGCAGGCGCGCGGTATGCCAACCTTCGGACAGATGATTATCGCGCCAGACATGGATCCCGAGTGGGTGCGCGACGAGGTTCGCCGCAACAGCTATGTGGGACTGAAATGCTATCACACCATGGCCCGCGTGGACGGACCGACCTGGCACGCGCCGATCGAGAGCTACTTGCCCGAGCAGCACGTGCGCGTTGCTCATGAAGAGGGGCTGAGCATCACGCTGCACATGGTGCGTGATCGTGCCCTAGCCGATCCGCTCAATCAAGCGACGATTCGCCGTTATTGTAAGCGCTATCCGCACATGCATCTGATCCTGGCCCACGCTGGACGCGGCTTCAATCCCTGGCACACCATTGAGGGCATCGAGAGTTTGCGCGGGTTGGATAACGTCTGGTTCGACACCAGCGCCGTGACAGAGGCCGGCGCATTCGAGGCGATCATCGAGACGCTGGGTCACAGACGGCTCCTGTATGGCAGTGATTTCCCGATCAGTCACATGCGCGGACGTTGCGTCGCCATTGGCGACTCGTTTCATTGGATCTACGCCGAGGATATGGCGGTGGAGGAGCGGCACATCACGTTGCAGCCGGTGCTTATCGGCCTTGAGGCCTTGCGCAGCCTGCGCCTGGCCACCCGCCGCCTGAAACTGGCTGAAGGCCAGATCGAAGACATCTTCTACCACAATGCCGCACAACTCTTCTCTTTCAAGTAGTTATGCTATGCGCCCAATAGGAGTACGCACATGATCGTTGATGTTCATACCCATACACCGGCGTTCCGGGGGCCGGTCCCGCCAGATCGCATCGAAATGAATACGAAGTGGCGACCGGACCGGCATGTCAAGGCCACCACGAACTGGGATGATTATTTTGCCGCCCAGGGACCGGCCGATAAGTCGATTGTCTTTGGCATCGCCTGGCAGCCGGGCAGCTCGAATTACGATGGGATCTCGGGCGATAGCGACGGGTGGTACACCGGCAACGTCAATGATGCCTGCGCAACCTTCGTCCGCGCCCACCCCGACCGACTGATCGGCTTTATGGCGGTGCATCCCTACGATGCAGCCTGCCTCGATGAATTCGAGCGTTGCCGTACCGACCTGGGACTGCGTGGGATCAAGCTCGGTGCCAACTACCAGAACTTCGATCCATTAG
>JBBRHB010000263.1:0-6920 GCA_038223355.1 Chloroflexales bacterium | reverse complement strand
CTTGGAAGTCGCCGATATTAATCACCATGACTGTTGCTCCGCCAAGCTGCAACCGTCGTACATCCTTTGACATATGCTGCTCCTTATCGGTTAGGGACGCGCTTCGAGCACCATATTGAACGGCGTCTCGGCGGCGCGGCGGAAGTGGGTGAACCCGCCTGCGCGCCCAAGCCCAGCCCCACCTCCTGGCTAAGGGAAGACGGGACACACAGCATTGTGGACGCAGCATAATAGATGCGGCCGACCGGATTCAAATTGCCGGCCAGATCATCCTCGGCGTTTGGCTCGACAATCATCCAGGCGCCGTTTGCGTTCAGAGTTTCACGCACATGCGCCGAGGCACCGGCCGGGTCGCCCATGTCGTGTAGACAGTCGAAAAAGGTCACCAGATCATAGTTGGTGCCTGGATAGCTTTTCGCGCTGGCGACGTCGAAGGTGATATTGGCAAGCCCGGCTTCTTTGGCCAACTCACGCGCGCGTTCAATCGATCCCTGGTGGTAGTCAAAGCCGAAGAAGTGCGTCTTTGGGAACGCTTGCGCCATCACAATCGTGGCGACGCCATGGCCACAGCCCACATCGGCCACCTTTCCGCCCGCCTGCAGCTTCGCGACTACCCCATCCAATGCTGGCAGCCAGGCCGAGACCAAATTGGCGCGATAGCCAGGACCGAAGAACTTCTCCGTCCCAGAAAAGAGGCAAGTGCAGTGCTCGCCCCAACCGAGGCCTTTGCCAGTGCGAAACGCCTCGGCCATGCGTGGCACCGACGATCTTGCAACGTCCCGGTTGCTGGCGGAAGAAAGTCTGGCAGTCTGCCGAGAACGAGGTGACAGATGGGGCATGGCTGAGTCCTTGTGGAACCTCGGCCGAGCGTGCCGCGACCAGGGGAACTATGGTCAGGCGAATGCAGCATTCGAGGAGAGCACGGTACTCTTCGGTGAGCGTGGCGACCGCTGGGGGCTAGCGCGATCAATCGCGACACATGCCCTCCTGGCTGAGCGCCAAGGAAACGTCGAGCTTGCGATGATCTTACATGAGGAAGCCGTGGTCTTAGCCCAGGAAGTCGATGACCAGTGGCTCGTCGCGATGATGTGGCACCGGCGTGGCTGTCTGGCACTTCTTCAAAGGGACGTAGCTAACGCGCATGCGCTGATCAAGGCAGCCGTTAGCGTGTTGCGGAGGCTTAACCACCCGCGCGGTGCCTCGAATGCGCTCAAGGATCTTGGACGCGTAGCCGAGGTCGAGGGCCAACTCACGCTTGCACGTTCGGCGTACGTCGAGAGCATCAGCATGAAGCGCAGATTAGGCAACAAACCGGAGATGATCTCGGTGCTCGAGCACTTGGCCAGGGTCGCCCAGGCACAGGGCGACATCGTTGCGGCGCAGACGGCATACAACGAGAGCCGTGCATTATGCGAGGAGATCCAGGATGTTGTAGGCCTAGCGCGCTGCACGGAGGCATTGGCTCGGCTGGCGGATGTCGTTGCACCCGCCAGCCGGGAGCCCTAACTGTACCAGCTAGCGCACCTTGTTTGCCAAGTAATCGATCATATCAATCTTGGTGACAATGCCGGTCGGACGGCCTGTTTCATCAGTGACAACGGCAACATTGTTGGAGGTTGCGATCTCGGCCAGTACATCAAGGGATGTATCGGAGCGCACGAGGCGCACATCGGAAGAGGTGATCTCGCAGATCGAATGATCCATTGCGCCCGCGCCGGAGAGCAGATAGTTCAGCAAGTCGACTTCGCTGATCATGCCGACAACGATACCTTCTCCGTCCACGACCGGCATTTGCGAGATGTTATCGCTTTTCATATGACCGATGACGTGTGCTACTGTGTCGTCGCACTGCGCTGTGACGATATCGCGTTTGCGGTGCTCAAGCAGATCAGAGACCTGACCGGTTTCCATGAAGCCGTTTTCACGCATCCAATCGTCGCTGAAGATTTTGCTCAGGTAGCGCGAGCCGCTATCGGGTAGCAGTACAACGATGTTTTTGTCTTCACCGAGGTCATGCATGCGTAGCCACTTGAGTGCGCCAGCCATCGCCATACCGCATGAACCACCAACGAACAAGCCTTCCTCGCG
Organism: Chloroflexales bacterium; assembly: GCA_038223355.1. Lineage (GTDB taxonomy): Bacteria > Chloroflexota > Chloroflexia > Chloroflexales > Kallotenuaceae > JACDGP01. The sequence continues at coordinate 4,832 of JBBRHB010000263.1, read as the reverse complement.
CGTCAAACGACGCGTCATTAAGAAGGACTCTTTATCGTTGACTTGAACGACATCATCGATCTGTTTGAAATCGATTGTCGTCGGCAGGAAATCTTCGCCCACACCTTCGATTTTATAGCCGTGAACCGGACCCAACTTGCCGGTGCGGAAATATTCGGTATATAAGGAGCCGACCGGATCGACACCAACGGTGATGAGGGCCGGGTTTTGTTCTTTGAGATACTTCGAGGTGCCGGAGATGGTGCCACCGGTGCCCATGCCTGCGACGAATACATCGATATGGCCCCCAGTTTGCCGCCAAAGTTCGGGGCCAGTCGTACGGTAATGGGCCTCGGGATTAGCAGGGTTCCAGTATTGACCGGCCAGAATCGCATTTGGTGTTTCCGCCGTGATGCGTTTCGAGACCGAGTAATAGGAGCGCGGATCATCGGGCTCGACAGCGGTGGGAGTGATCACAACGCGGGCCCCGAAGGCCCGCAGCAACCGGATCTTTTCGTCGCTCATTTTGTCGGGCATGACGAAAACAGTTTTATAGCCCTTGATAGCGGCTGCAAGCGCTAGGCCTACGCCCGTATTACCACTGGTTGCTTCGACAATCGTCCCGCCTGGTCGGAGCAAGCCACGGCGCTCGGCATCCTCGATCATCGCTGGCCCGATGCGATCCTTGACAGAGCCGCCCGGATTAAAGAATTCGACCTTGGCGAGCACGTTGGCCTTGATGCCCGCCGCGACTTTGTTGATGCGGATCAGGGGCGTATTACCGATTGCCTCTACTACATTATTCAGAATTTCATTGCCCGTCGCGACAGGCGCATCAATGAGTGCCATACGCTGCTCTCCTTTGAGCGTTAACTGTACCATGCTGTGCAGCTAGAGCAAGATTCTTATGTCCCTAGGCCGCAGCGTGTGCGGTAGGGGGCGTGACGGTACGGCGACGATGGCGATAGGCCATAATGGCACCACAGAACAGGATCGTAACGACACTCAACACCTGGGCCGTGCGCAACTGGCCGCCGACACATTCGCCGCCGAGCCCACCGGTACACAAACTATCGACCCGCAAGCCTTCGACCCAAAAACGTCCAACCGAGTACAGTATGAGGTACGCCAGCAACAGATCGCCGCGCAGCAACCACTGGCGGAAGTGCCGTTCGATCCATAGGAGCGCCATGAACACACCTACGCTCCATAACGACTCATATAAAAAGGTTGGGTGAAAGCGCGTCGCATCGGGATAACGTTGGAGGTTATCATAGGGTGGTAGGCGGTGACAGTTGGGGTCATCGGGTCCGCAGCCTTGTGCGGTAAGATGGAGCCCCCAGGGCAAGGTGGTGGGCCGGCCATAGGCTTCCTGGTTCCAAAAGTTGCCCCAGCGCCCGAGGGCCTGACCGATTGGAAGGCAGGGTGCGGCAATATCAGCCCATTGGGTAAAGTTAAGGCGATAGCGGCGGGTATACCAGTAGCCCGCAAGTAAGGCACCCATTAGTGCACCTTGGATCGCAATGCCACCGGTGGCGGGATTAATAATGCTGATGAAATCCTGCCAATTGGTCGAGGGAGCTTGGATAAACCGGTCCCACAGCGGGCGAAAGCGGCGCGGCCATTCGAACAATACATACCATGCTCGAGCAAATATGATCGAGACCACGAGGCCGACCGACAGTATGTTCCAGGCATGCTCAGGGCTTTGTTTAGCCGCAGTAGCGCGTCGCGCGGCAAACCAGGTCGCGAGTACCGCGCCGCCCAAAATACAAACCGCATACCAGCGAATGCTTAGAAAGCCGAGGAAGTGATCGAGGATTAAAGGTCCGGTTGGAGGATGCATGTGTTCCTTATGGTCGTTGTGTGTAACAGAGAGCATTGTAGGCGGGGGGTCGCAGACTGTCAAAGCCTAACCAATGGTACAATACGCGCCACCACTATGTGCTGGGAGCAATAAGCATGATCGACCTCCGTTCTGATACCGTGACCCATCCTACGCCCGCGATGCGCAAAGCCATGGCGCAGGCCGAGGTCGGCGACGACGTTTATGGCGAAGACCCAACTGTTAATCGCTTGCAAGAGCTTGCGGCGGCGGAGCTTGGTAAAGAAGCGGCACTGCTAGTCGCCTCGGGCACGATGGGCAATCTGGTCGCGCTGCTGGCACACGGGCAGCGGGGCGACGAAGTGATCGTTGGCGATGAAGCGCACATCTTCCATTATGAGCAAGGTGGGGCATCGGCGCTCGGTGGTCTGATCTACCATACTGTGCCCACGCAGACGCACGGCGAATTACCACTCGACGCGTTGGAGCGTGCTATGCGGGATCGCGCCAACCCGCACTATGCCTGGTCCGGGGTGTTATGCCTTGAAAATACGCATAACCGCTGCGGTGGGACGGTGCTTAGCTTAGAGTATATGCGGCAGGTTAAAGCACTGGCTGATCGACATAGTTTGCCCCTGCACCTGGACGGCGCGCGGCTGGCAAACGCGGCAGTGGCCCTGGGGGTACCGATGCGCGAGATAACACAACATGCCACCTCGGTGCAACTGGATCTTTCGAAAGGTCTGGCGGCGCCGATTGGGGGAGTGGTGGCAGGCACGCGAGACTTTATTGCCCGTGCCCACCGTGCTCGAAAGCTCGTCGGTGGGGGTATGCGCCAAGCAGGAGTGATTGCGGCTGCTGGCATTCTGGCTCTGACCGAAATGCAGGAGCGATTGGACGACGATCATCTTCATGCCCAGCTGCTAGCCGATGCGCTGGTTGAGCAGCCGCAGATTGTGATCGACCGAAGCACCGTACAGACCAATTTGGTAGTCTTTCGGCTACGCGATGCCGCGTGGACGCCCGGCCGCTTGATCGGGGCGCTCCGTGAACACGGCATTCTGATTGGTGGCTTTGGCGATGAGCGGGTGCGGATGGCAACGCACTATGGGATCGAGCGGGGCGATATCGACACAACGATCACGGCGGTACGTCGCGTCTTCGCAGCCTGATATGCGGGTGTTGATTACCGGAATTAATGGCTTCGTCGGTGGTCATCTCGCCGAGTACTTGCTGGCGGCGACGGACTACGAAGTTTGGGGTCTAGCCCGCTCCTCAGAAGTGCGCTTACCGCAGCTACGTCATCGTGTGCACATGGTTGCGGCCGACCTGCTCTATCGAGCCTCCACGGAGGCAGCCTTACGGACGGCGCGGCCAGACGCCATTTTCCACCTGGCAGCTCAGGCGCACGTCCCGACCTCATTTGCCGATCCCGGTACGACGCTGACGAGTAATTTGCTGGCCGAATTGCACGTCCTAGAAGGAGTACGCGCGATCGGCTGCGATCCAATGATTTTGGCGGTGTGCACGGCCGATGAGTATGGGGCCGTGCGACCCGAGGACTTGCCGATCAACGAAGATACACGGCTACGCCCGAATAACCCGTATGCCGTCAGCAAAGTTGCGCAGGACATGCTGGCACTGCAATACTACTTGGCTCACCACCTCCGTACGGTTCGCGTACGACCGTTTAACCATACCGGCCCACGCCAGGAGCCCGAGTATGTGTTACCGGCCTTCGCCCGCCAGGTAGCGCGGATCGAAGCGGGGCTGCAGCCGGCGGTGCTGGCGGTGGGGAATCTGCAAGCACAGCGCGATTTTACAGATGTGCGCGACATGGTGCGAGCCTACCATCTTGCGATCTGCTACGGTCAACCGGGCGAAGTGTATAACATTGGTAGTGGCAAGGCACTTGCCATCCAGACACTGCTTGACGGCTTGCTGGCACTGAGCCAGGTGCCTATTATGGTCGAAAGCGATCTGGAGCGCATGCGGCCGGCCGATGTGCCGGTGGTGTGTTGTGATCCGCGGCGCTTTCAGGACTGTACAGGTTGGCAGCCGGAGATTGATTTGGCCCAAACAGTTTATGATACCCTCCAGGATTGGCGGGAACGAGTCGAGCAAACGTTATGAGTGTCTATGCCTTGATTATGGCCGGCGGTTCCGGCTCGCGGCTTTGGCCGCGATCACGTTCGCGGCAACCCAAACAGTTTTTGCCGCTTTTGTCGGATAAGACGATGGTTCAGGATACGGCGGCGCGGGTGCAGGAACTTATTCCAGCCGAACGGATCGTGGTGGCAACCGGCCAAGATTATGTCGATCTCGCCGCAGCCCAACTGCCTGCCGTGCCACGTGAGCAAATTATTGGCGAGCCAGGCGGCCGTGGCTCGGCGGCCGGTATTGGGCTCGGCGCGCTCCTCATCAAGCGTCAGGACCCCAACGCTGTGATGGTCGTGCTGTCGGCCGATCATTTGATTCGCAATGTTGCCGCCTTTAACGCCGCGCTCCAGGCTGGAGTCGAGGTTGCCAAGCAAGGCTTCCTGGTCACACTTGGCATCACGCCCGATGAGCCACATACCGGCTTTGGATATATTCAGCGCGGCGCGCTCGTACGCGAGGTCGGGGTCTTTAGCGCCTATCGCGTCGCGCGCTTTGTGGAGAAACCGGATCGCGTGCGTGCCGACGAGTATCTGCGCGATGGTGGCTATAGTTGGAATGCGGGTATTTTCGTATGGCGGGTTGATGCGATCATGCAAGCCTTTCAACGCTATATGCCGCAACTCTACGACCAACTGATGGAGATCGAAGCACGGGGAGGGCCGACAGAACCAGCGGCTTTTGACGGCGTGTGGGACAAGGTCGCCAATACGACCATCGACTATGGCGTGTTAGAGCAGGCCGAGCAGATGGCGGTTATTCCGGTCGATATTGGCTGGAATGACGTAGGTGATTGGAATACCCTTACGAGCCTCGCCAATAGTTCGAGCGTCGGTAACGTCGTCCAGGCGAACCATATTCAAGTCGATAC
>JBBRHB010000262.1:0-6932 GCA_038223355.1 Chloroflexales bacterium | reverse complement strand
GACGGTGGCGCGAAGGACGCTTGCTTGAAGCTTTTGTAGGTCTTGGGTCCACTGGTGTTGCGGAAGCCCGGTGCCTCTATAAGCTGGGCAACTGCCTCAAAGGCGACTGCATGCCACCAGCGGTAGCGGGGAGGGTTGACTATTGCTTGGGTGATTCGCTTGAGGGTACTCTCCTGCTGGTTCGCCACCTCTACTTCTCCTTTTACTAACACGTGTATGATACCTGATTCACAGTGTGAACCTGCCATCAGACCACCAGATCGGCCAGCCGATTTCTTGCTGCCAACTTCGGGCCAATGCTCGGTCTGCCTCGTCGCCACCATGAACAAGTATTCCTGCTCCCCCCAGTCGCTCCAAAGCTGCAAGCTGCGTGTCAAGCTGCTCTGCTTCCAGCTCCCAGACAACTTGGGCTAGGCCTTCGTAGCGCAACGGATCGATAGTCAGATTGCGAAGCAGCAGGGTCCAGCGTGGTGTTACTTTGCGGTAGGGTGGGTCAGGCTGAGGCTGCTGGTAGACTGCGACCCGGTCGAGATAGCCGATGTGATGCGGCCAGGCTTGATGCAGGTCACGCAGGACAGTTGGCTCGGGAGCCACACCAGAGATGACAATATCCCAATGGATCGTGAGATTGGCCGTGGCGACCGGCCAGGCAAAGGCGCGCACAATGGCTGGATCGAAGTTATGGATGAAGAGCGTCAAGTGTGCTGCGACTTGGCCGGCGACCTGTGTGCCGAGAGCAGCCCAATCTTCGTCTGCCGCGCAATCGAGCACATACGCTTTGAGAGGTGGCTCTGCTCGGGTTGGGGCCACTGGCAGGACGAGTTCCGGCATGCCCTCAACCGCCTGCGGATCGAAGCCGGCTTGCAGCTTGAGTTCCCAGCGCAGCGCCCGGAGTTCCGTGTAATCAAGGCGGTCTGTGGCGAGCACATAATAGGGCGGTCGTTCCTGGAAGCGCAACCGGTGCTGGGTTGCTCGTTGGCGCACGACCGTGCCCGGCAAGACCTGCAGAATGAAGATATCGTATGCGCCGAGCTGCTCTGCTTTGATCCATTGCAGCGTATATTCGACACCGGCAGCATCATCCTCGGGCAGCCCGAGAATCACATCGAGCAATACCTCGACGCCCGCTCGGTACAAGCGGCGTGTGCCTGCCGCCCACTTCGCTAGGTCGGTGCGGCGCTCGACAGCTTGGAGCGCGCGTGGATTGGCCGATTGGAGACCGACCTCCGCCACGGTTAGGCCAACCTGCACCATCTCGTCAACCACCTCATCGCTCAAGTGCTCGCCCCGCAGCTCAGCGTACAGTGGCAATAGACGGTCGGCGTTGATATCACCCAAGGCTACCATCAACTGGCGGAAGTAGGGTAACAAGTTGAGGTTCGCTTCGACGAAATGGACCGCCGATGCACCCCGGGCCTTGGCCCAGGCGACTTCGGCTGCCACGCGTTCGGCACCAAAATAGCGCTTACCGAGCTTTGATCCCATATTGCGGCCGTATAAGCAAAAAGTACAGCGATATGGGCACCAGCGTGAGCACTCGACAAAGGCCATATCGCCGGGTGCGAGTGTTAGATAACCCAGCAGATAGGGCGACGGTACCACTTGGAGATCGTCCAACCCTTTGCGTGGCTCGGTGATGATACGTCGTGCGCCGTCGTTGAAAGCGATGCCGGGAATCGAGGCTAGGTTTAGGGGCACTACTCCCATACGAGACGTGGCCTCCAGCGGGATAGAGGCTGAGTCAAACGCCACCGCCTGACGCTTGTGCAGTTGCCAGCGCAGGAGGTCACAAAAGGTTTGTTCGCCTTCGCCTAGGACCGCTACGTCCACTGCGGGATGTTCTAGTACCCAATCGTTATCGCTCTGGACTTCTGGTCCACCTACGATCACGACGAGGTCGGGCAGTTGGGCTTTAATGAGTGCCGTGAGATGCAGCGAACGCTCGCTGTTCCAGGTATACAGGGACAATCCCAGCATCGCAGGCCGGCGTGCAACGACCTCTGCGACAATCAACGCATCACCACCGTGATCAGTGATGGTACGGGGCAAGAGCGTGATTGTGCAGTCGTCAAGGAGGCCCTGCGCTCCGGCATAGGCCTTGAGATAGCCGGCTGCGAGCGGAACATTTGCTTGTGGATTATTGGGGACTGGGAGCTGCAGCAGCACAACTTCCAGCGGTGGTACCGGCTTAAACATGATAGCTTTTACGTGCCGCGGGCTGTGGCATAGGGCACCAATAGCCCTTCGATCCGAGCGACGATCATATCGATCGCAATCTGGTTCAGGCCGCCGCGCGGAATAATAATGTCGGCATAGCGCTTCGTTGGCTCGACAAACTCTAGATGCATTGGTCGAACTGTGCGCAAGTATTGGTCGATGCTCGTTTGAATTGCCCGCCCACGCTCATGGATATCGCGTTCGAGTCGGCGGATAAAGCGTAGGTCGGCGTCCGTGTCGACATAAATCTTAACGTCCATACGGTCGCGCAGATCTTTGTCCGCAAAGATCAAAATGCCCTCAACGAGCACGACCGGGTGGGGCTGGACACGAGTGACCTCAGCCCTGCGATTATCGATCGTGAAATCGTAGATCGGTACGTCGACCGCGTTACCACTACATAACGCATCCAAGTGGGCGCGCAACAGTTCATTGTCGAGCGAATCAGGATGATCGTAATTGACAGCCCTGCGCTCCTCATCGGGGAGGTGCGTCAGCTCGCGGTAGTACGAGTCGTGCTGGATAAAGGCGATCCGCTCTGGCCCTACACGCTGGACAATCGCCTGCGATACGGTCGTCTTGCCCGAACCGGTACCACCGGCTACCCCAATGATCAGCGGATGCGTACTACTGCTTGTCGCCATTCTTGAACAAACTCCTGCCGGTCATCTCGCCCGGCTGGGGTAATTCGAGGAGATCCAAAATCGTCGGCGCGACGTCCGCAAGCTTGCCCCCACCTCGTAGCGTTACATGCAAGCGAGGCGAGTCGGGCGGCAACAGGACGATGCAAGGTACCGGGTTGACAGTGTGGGCGGTATGCGGTGCACCGGTCACCGGATCAATCATCTGCTCCGCGTTGCCATGATCGCAGGTAATCAGCATGGCGCCTCCCGCCGCCAGCGTCGCGTCAGCAATCCGACCCAGGCATTCATCCACCACCGTTACGGCCTTAATCGTCGCAGCCAGGACACCTGTGTGGCCAACCATATCTGGATTGGCAAAATTCATGATGATGACATCGTACTGATTGCCGGCAAGGGCTTTGAGGACCATCTCTGTCACCGGTCGTGCGCTCATCGCGGGCTGGAGGTCATAGGTTGCTACTTTGGGAGAGGCAACCAGTTCGCGCTCTTCGCCCGGAAACGGCTCTTCGCGGCCGCCATTGATAAAAAAGGTCACGTGGGCGTACTTTTCGGTTTCGGCGGTGTGAAATTGCCGTAGCCCAGCATCGCTGATTACCTTTGCCAGGGGCGCGACCACATTTTTTGGCGCGAAGGCGATGTGTACCGGCAGGGCCGCTTCGTATTCGGTGAGCGTCACGTAATAAAGGTTTTCGAGCATCTTGCCACGTTCGAAGCCAGTAAAGTCCGGTACCATGATGGCGCGGGTCAACTCGCGGCCGCGGTCGGTGCGAAAATTGAAAAAGATGACGCTGTCACCATCCGCAATCGTGGCTACGGGCTTGCCATCTTTGGTTATGACCGTGGGAAGCACAAATTCATCGGTAATGCCGACAGCATACGCATCGCGGATTACCTGCACGGGATCGGTTGCCTGTGGTCCTTGCCCATCGACAACGGCGCGATACGCCTTTTCTACGCGCTCCCAGCGCTTGTCACGGTCCATGGCATAGTAGCGGCCACTGATGGTGGCAATCTGCCCAACCCCGACCTCGGCGCAGACCTTGAGTAACTCTTCGGTAAATGGAATAGCACTCTGTGGCGGCGTATCTCGGCCATCCAAGAACGGGTGCACATAGACTTCCGTGATGCCCTGTTCTTTGGCTAAGCGCAGTAAGGCATAGAGGTGCTCACTATAGGCATGAACACCACCTGGACCGAGTAAACCCAGCAAGTGTAATGTATGACCGCCAGTGTGGGCGTGTTGGCAGGCCGCGACGAGTTCATCATTGTGAAAAAACGAGCCGTCGTTGATCGACTCGGTAATACGGGTCGAGTCCTGGTAGAGCACAAAGCCGGCCCCAATATTAAGGTGACCGACTTCGCTGTTACCCATCTGTCCCTGTGGTAAGCCGACGGCCAGCCCAGAGGCTTCTAGCGTCGTATATGGAAACGTCGTCTGCCATGCCGACATATGGGGAGGCTGGGCCAGAGCAATAGCGTTGCCTTCGGTCACATGGTCAAGCACGCCCCAGCCATCAATTACACATAGTACAAATGGTCGCGGTCGAGTCATGAGATGATCCTGCTCCTTCGTTCAGCCAATCGTATTCGAGAACGCATGCATCATACTCGATTTGTGGTAGAGACGGTAGACCGTTCTGTTTTGAAGGCCATTGTTAGCAAGCCTCCCTGTCGATGGCGACCCAGGGCCGGTGTCCATGCCCCTTTCAGAAGTAGAGTATAATCAAACTCACCTAGCAAACTTACAGTATCGATAGGGCGAGGGTACTCTCCGACCAAAGCTCTGTCGTCTTGCTCCCTTTCTTTAAAAGGACCCTCACTTTGCTGAATAAAGGTTTCCGCAATCGGCTGATGCTCGCTAACTCAACCGTCGTTATAGTATTCATATGTGGCCTATTTCTGAGCCAGCGGCTCGTATTTGCTACTTCGACGGCAGCTAGTACGGGATGGCTGAGCACTGCAAGCATGCATACGCCCAGACAGGGGCATACGGCCACACTGTTGGCAAATGGTATGGTGTTAGTCAGTGGTGGGCGTACCAATCTTGATACCAACGGAATAGCCGCAACCGCAGAAGTCTACGATCCGGCGACAAGCACGTGGAGTACTACTGGTAGTATGGCGCTAGCACGGGCCTTCCACACGGCAACTCGCCTGATGGATGGTAGCGTCTTGGTTGTAGGCGGCTCAGGTAACAACGGTACTTCCGCGAGTGCCGAGATCTATCATCCAACAACACGGGTATGGACAAGCGGTGGAGTGCTGCTCACGCCACGAGTATTTCATACTGCTACCCTCCTGCCCGATGGTACCGTGTTAGTTGCAGGAGGGACAGATGGCAGCGGGTTTCTTGCAAGCGCGGAGGTGTATAACCCTGGCACGAACATGTGGGCTGCGACTGGTAGTATGACAACCGAACGAGAATATCATACGGCCACCCTCCTCTCAAATGGGACCGTGCTCATTGTAGGTGGGAATAATGGCCCGCTTAACGACCAGTATTTGGCCAGCACCGAGCTCTACGATCCTGCATCTCGAAGCTGGCATCTTACCGGCAGCATGACAACGGCACGAGAAGCACATGCAGCAACGCTTGTACCTGGAGGTCTGGTGCTAGTTGCAAGTGGCTATAATGGTATCGCTTTGGCTAGCACAGAAACGTATGATCCATCAACTGGAACCTGGCAGACCTCCGGCAATATGGCTGTAGCTCGCTATGATCACACCCTAACACTGCTTCCTGACGGTACTGTACTCGCTGCTGGCGGCTACAACATCAACACTTCGGTTTTATCAAGCGCTGAGGTATATGATTCGGCGTCTGGGAGATGGAGAGCGACCGGCAGTATGAGCACAGCGCGCGAGTTTCATACGGCGACATTACTACCAAACGGCAAAGTCCTGGTCACTGGAGGTGACACGAATAGCTCCCCTCCATTCGTATCGAGCGCTGAACTCTGTACGCCGGCTAATTTGACACCTCCCATATGTTCTCAAACCTGCGCTGTCTTTATGCCCTTAATTCAAAAATGAAACGTGCTTGATAACAATCGACCCATTGAAAAACTTTCGGCGGTGTCATAGAGTGGTTGCTCGCGGGATTTGGGACCCATTAAGTAACTGTGTCAAAGGCTAACTTTCATGAAAACCCTTCGCGCACTTTTGCGGCCATCGGTTCCGTATGGTCAACTCATCGATAATTACCCTAATCGCCCTCGAGAAATATCGCAAGACATTTTATATCTTAGCAGTGCAACTGCTCGTCCTCTTGCGCATCGGATCGATATCAATGGTGGTGCTGCTATTCTCGGTCTCGATGCGGAATACATTCTCACAGATGTAGAATGTGTGTATTCATGGCATAAATGGAAGGTTCTACATTCGATCACTATCCCGCAGCCAACGCAATCTGCGACAATAGTCTTGCCGGATGCCGTTGAACGATTCCAGAGGATGGAGTTGGGTCCGGGCGGTGTCGAGATCACAACCGACGAGCGCCTATCAGTAGCGCAGATTCATTTTGGCGCTGCTGCTCCAAACGGGTTCTGGGTAGCACTCTCACCTGTATGCTTCGCACTGATTGCCAATGGCTATCTGCAAGGATTGTTTGTGATCCTTGAGCCATAACGGCGTAAAGAACGACAGTTACGTGATACAGCGGCCCCCTCTACGACCACCGGGACCACGGCTTCTGGTCCCATAGAGCAGAGTCTAGTGCAATCCCTGAAAGGTTCTAAATGCAAGCGAAACTGTTTGAGTTGATTGTAGTCACCTGCACTTTACTACTTGTCGGGGTCACCACATTGTTCGCTCCCATTACAGTCATAAGACTCTTTGCGCGGTATAGTGGACCAAAAGCTTGGCTGACCCCGAGGACTCGAGAGTTAATGAAGGTCCTGTTCGAAAACCCGGACGAATATGCAAGGCGGTTTACGGGCTCGATTTTGATGGTCCGAGTAATTGGCTGTGGTGCTCTCTTGATGTTCTTGGTTGCACTTCTAATTTTAGCTGCAACACTCGCTGGATTCGGATCTTAATGCTGTTTCTTAGCATCGAAGAAAAAGGAAAGGT
>JBBRHB010000261.1:0-6961 GCA_038223355.1 Chloroflexales bacterium | reverse complement strand
GATCACCGTTTCGAGTGTACCTCCTGCGGCATAGGCGATCACGGGTCGTCCGGCAGCCATTGCTTCGACCGGCTGGATACCGGCATCTTCATCGCCGGCTGTAATATACGCGCGGCACCGGCGGTATAAATCGTGAAGTATGCCTTCATCGATCCGTCCCACAAACCGCACGGTGGGCCCGGCACTTTGCTCCAGTTCCGCTCGGTCGCGCCCCGCACCAAAAACAACTAGCGGCAGTTTGAGGGCCGTACATGCTTGTACTACAAGATCGATGCGCTTATAAGGCACCAGTCGCCCACCCGTAAGATAGAAATCCTCCGCCGGGATCGGCATCTCAGGCGGCGGGAGATCAACCGGTGGTGGTATCACTAGCGCCGTCCTGCCGTAGAACTGCTCAATGCGACCGGCAACCTCATGCGAGTTGGCAATAAATAGATCGACCCGTCGAGCTGTCGCCACATCCCAGCGCCGGAAGAGTGCCATCAGCGGTTTCAGTACTGCCGCTCCGGTTCTGCCCAGCCCTTCGCGCTGGACATAATGCTCGGTGCGCCAAGCGAAACGCATCGGCGTATGGCAGTAACAAATATGAAAGGCGTCCGCTCGCCGGTGCACAGCCTTGGCATAGGCACTGGATGAGGAGATGATCAGATCATAGTCCTTGAGGTCAAGACTCTCAAAAACAAACGGATATAACCAGAAGTAGAGCCGGAAGCGCCGTCGCCAATTTGGCAGGTGTTGCATCCACGATGGCCTGATGTCCCAGCTACGATACGCCTCAGGCATGGCGGCCGGGTCATAGATCGAAGTATAGACCGGCGCATCAGGATATAGTTCATGGAGGGCTTCCAGCACACGCTCGGCGCCCCCATACTGGTTGAGGTAATCGTGGACTAAGGCCACCCGTCGTTCTTTCACGACCATCGATAATAGCATGCAGACCGCTGTCTGTCGAGTTGACATAAATATGATTGACTGTTGTGACCTTGGGAGTGGCGGGCTATGACTGAACGGTCTGCGGCCATTGCCCCGGTTGTTCACGTGGCAGTGTGCAAGAGTTGGCGGTAGATATCGAGGAGTCCCTGCGCCAGTTGATCATACCCAAATTGTGCCACGATCTTGGCTCGTGCAGCCTCTCCCATTGCCATTCGTAGGTGCGGATTCTCAGCCAGTCGCCCGATCGTTTCAACATAACCGTCGACATCATCACGCTGACATAAATAGCCTGTCACGCCATCTTCAACAACCTCGGGCAATGCCGATGCATTGGTTGTGACAACCGGGCGTCCACAAGCACCTGCTTCGGCGGCGACGATACCAAAACCCTCGACCCGTGCGGGAAAAAGAAGCAGATCACAGCTTTGGTAGGCGGCGACCAAGCCTGCTCGATCCGGTGTGCCAATGGGCACCATGCGCGGATGGGGCGGTGCCGCTTGGACAGTTTGAAAGCTCTCGGTATAAAACAGGGTATGGTCGGCGGGCAAGCGATCCATGATCCGGGGCAGCAGGTCGAAGCCTTTACGCCGCGTGCGATTGCCAACGAAGAGCAGCCGCATCCGTGCGTCGGTCGGTGGTAGGCCGTGCTCGCTACGCCGGCCATCTGCAGTCGGCACAAAAACGTCGGTGTCGATGCCATCATAGACTACAGTAGTGTTGAGCTTGCCGTACACCAGCGCAGTCTGTTGCTGCGTGTAGCGCGAAACGCAGACGATGCCATCGGCCAGCTTAATCGATAGTCCATCGTACAGGTATTCCAACGTGTGATAAAACAAGCGCTGCGTCGGTGACGCATACGGTTGGAGCAGCGGATCGGTCGTTAGGTGATGTACGGTCGTTACGAGTGGGAGACCCCGGCGCTTCAAGGCCCAGGCGACGCGTGAGCGTCCCTGCACGATGTCGAAGCCTTGCCACCAACGTGGACCGAGGAGTACCGGAGCAGCAAACGGGGCAAAGTTAACCCAGTGTGGCAGGCGACGGAGCAAGGGAGTATGGCCGGCCTGTTGGATCGAGCGTGTGATATTTTGAATGCCAAGATCGACACCGCCCTTACCAATGGGCGACACATACAGCGGGCGTAAGCTACGGGTTGATCTGTTGATCGTCATACTGCAGCTGGCAGCTGTATCCGCTCTCGCCAATAGGCCAGGATCCGCCGCAGCGACTCGTCGAGGGGGACCTGTGGCTGCCAACCCGTCGCCTCGCGCAATTTGCTGTTCTCGCCTTGCAAAATCGGTTCATCGGCGGGGCGCAACCGCGCCGGGTCGGTTGCAACCTGCAAGGGGATGGTGGCCAATTCCAGGTAAATGTCGAGCAAATCGCGGATACGCGGTGCCCGACCCGAGCACAGATTATAGACCTCACTAGCAGAGCCATGCTCCAAAAGCATCCACAGGCCGCGCACCGCATCTTCAACGTCGAGGAAATCTCGTCGAACGTCAAGGTTGCCCACATGAATTACGGCGGACCGCAGGCCGGCTTCGGCTTCGGCGATCTGCCGTGCCAATGTTTGGGCGGAGGTACGGCTGTCCTGGCGCGGGCCGATGTGAATAAAGGAGCGTGTTAGGTAGATCTGTTGGCCATAGGCTTGGGCTGCTTGGTAGCCGAGCATTTCTTGAGCGGCCTTGGAAACACCATATGGTGACAGTGGACGGAGGGGTCGCTCTTCATGAATCGGATTATCTTCGGGCCGGATTAAGCCATAGCTTGCTGCCGAGCCGGCGATATGAATCTGTGCGCCCTGCACATACCGGCGGGCGGCTTCCAGTACGTTGAGCGTGCCCATAACATTGGTGTTGAGCGTGGCGGCCGGCGCGCCCCATGACTCGCTAGGATAGCTTTGTGCTGCCAGATGATAGATCCGGTCCGGGTGACTCTGTTCGATAGCATGGGCCACCGCGAACGGATCTTCGATATCGCCTTCGATCCACTTCACCTTGTCACGCAGTTGCCGAATATTAGCTTCGGCCGAGCGCCAGCGCTTAAAGCCCCACACTTCATGTGCGCCTTGCGCTACAATTAAATCCGCGAGATGCGAACCGATGAGTCCGGTAATGCCGGTAATCAAAATGCGCATACGATCTACTATGGCTTCTCGACAAGGATAAAATACGGCCCAGTACGCAGCCGCCCCCACAAGATCACGTCGAGCTCCATCAAGGAGGTGAGCAGATACAAGACCCAGTAGACCGGACTGCGCGGCGAGAGCTGTTTGCGAATGCGACGGCGCGCCACAATTTCGCGCTGTGTACCTTGCCCCTCCATATGGCCTGCGTCGGGTTGAGCAGGACGCGAGTTGCGTGCCAGCAGTGCTTCGCCGAGCTTCATTAGCACGTGTTCAACAAACGAGGTAACGACGGTGTTCCAGAAACGCACCTCGACGACCCGCAGACCCGCTCGCTCCATGGCAGCCCGCACATCTTCGTAGGTCGGCAGCGCCTTGACATGGTCGGACTTACGACGCGCTTCACGCTCAAAGTCATAAACGCCGCGGTTAACGAACCACTGCCCGAGTCGCTTCGAGCCATCGATTACGGGCTGCAGGTGTGACAATTCCTTGGTATTTGAGAAGGCAGCCAGCCGCCCGCCTGGGCGCAGCACCCGCGCCGTTTCTCGCAGGTAGTCATCAATTACGTCGAGCGGAAAGTGCTCCAACACATCGACCGACAGCGCTTTATCGAAGACATCGTCGGCGAACGGCAAGCGCCGTGCGTCGGCTTTCGCCAAGGCCAGCAACTCCTTGGCCTCATCGGCATACAACGTCGCCGGGTCGCTACCGACCGACAGCGCCACGTCCGGCGCGTACCACACCCCGAAGCGCCCATTACCGCAGCCATTATCGAGAAAGATATCGCTGTGCTGGAAGCGGAGCAGGCGCCGCAAAATGCGTTCGCGGACGCCCGCCGCGAGTAGTGGTGGCGCGAGATCACGGTAATCAAGCTCTTCAGCCATCTCGGCTTCCTCGGTCACATATTTCGAAACATAGCCGAAGGCCGCAGCACGCGGCATCAAATCAACGAAGCCATCCCCGAATGGGTACATATTCTGGCAGCGCACACAATGAACGCCCTCGGTTGCGACATAAATATCACGGCTGCCACAGGTTGGACACTGGAGCAGCCGGTAAAATGCAGGGGACAACATGTAATAGTCAATCCATCAGCACGTTAAGGGGCAATCGTGGCCCCCACTTTGGAGCTCGCAGACGGGGCGAACCGGAGCCATTCTACCATAAGCTTTCAGGGATGGTGCGGTAGCAGGTCGTTGACAGCGCTCGGCGCTCCTTCTATAGTAGCCCGCATGAAACTACCCATAGTCAGAGTTGAGCCCGGTCTGCGCCAAACGCTAAGTACCGGTCATCCATGGATCTACCGTACCCAACTGCTCGACGAGCCCCATCGCGAAAGCGGGAGCTGGGTTGAGGTGCGTGCGGGTAATTTCTCGGCGATTGGATTATGGGATGACGAAGGTGCGATTGCGATCCGCCTTTTCAGTCGTTCATTGTTGCCCGACGCCCGGTGGCTGCGAGCGCGAGTCCAAGAGGCTTGGCTGGCCCGCGATCCCTTGCGTAATACGAACACGACGGCCTATCGCTGGCTGTATGGTGAAAGCGAAGGCGTGCCTGGTCTGACGGTCGATCTGTATGAACGCTTTGCCGTTATACGCAGCTATGCCAGCAGCCTTGAAGGGTTAGTCCAACCGGTTGCCGAAGCGTTAAGGGTGACGACTCCGCTGGAAGGCATTGTGTGGCGACGCCACCGGGGTGAAGGGACCGAGGAGGGCAATGAGCATGCTGGTGAGGATGTCGGCAAGGTTCAGCTCCTGTGGGGCCAGCTACCATCAGAAGACTTAATCGTGCGCGAACATGGCTTACACTTTCGCGCGAACCTGCTGCAAGGCCAGAAGACCGGCTTGTTCCTTGACCATCGTGAAAACCGCAAGCTCCTCGAAGAGTACGCGCGCGGCCGCAGCATGCTGAACTGCTTTGCGTATACCGGGGCCTTCGGCGTCTATGCCTTACGCGGCGGGGCAACGACGATCACAAGTTGTGACGTTGCCGCCGCAGCTGTCGAAGAAAGCCGCAGTAACCTACAGCTTAACGGCTACGATCCTGACGTCCATCCCTTTATAGTCGCCGATTGCTTCGATCTGCTCGGAGAGTTTGTGCAACGCAAGCGTAACTTCGATATCGTAGTGCTCGATCCGCCGAGCTTCGCGCACTCGCGCCGGCAGCTGCCGGGAGCACTCCGTGCCTATAGCCGCTTGAATACGCTGGGCATCCAGTGTGTCGCACCCGGTGGTTTGCTTGCTACGGCCAGCTGTACCGCACAAGTTGGCCTCGATGAGTTTCGCACCATGCTGGCCGGTGCCGCGCAGGGCGCAGGACGACGTCTGATCATCATCCATGAAGCAGGCCAGCCCCTCGACCACCCGGTCGCCGCACACTTTCCCGAGGGCCGCTATCTGAAGTTTGTGGTGGCGCGGGTGCTACCCCTCGTCTGAACTGCCAGCACTCTGTGTCACAATATATTGCGTCTTGACAATCTCACTACAGGGTGTATATTTCGGTATATGGCGAAATACCGAAATATATGGATTGAATGAATAATGATGTGTTCCGAGCGTTGGCGGATCCAACTCGCCGGGCGATCTTGCACTTGTTGGGCAAGGGCTCGTTGACTGCCGGCGATATTGCTGCTCAGTTTCCACAATCGGCCTCGACAATAAGTGGTCACTTTGCAGTGCTGATGAACGCGGGGTTGGTCGTCCAAGAGCGACAGGGCCAGCGCTTGGTCTACCATATTAATATGTCGGTGGTAGAAGATGCGGTTGCGGTCCTCCTCTCACTGGTTGGATCAACAAATGGAGCGCAACCTGCCGAAGCTAAAGATGCGAAAAGGAACGATGATGAATAGCGAAGACTCTCCTCGGCCGCGTGGAACGCTGCTTACCCTGATCGGCTTGGTCGTTATTTCCTGGGCGATCGGATTGATCGCACTCCCATACGCCCCAGCGCAGGTTGTTACCCATTGGGGCATTAATGGACAACCTAACGGATATATGGATCGGGTCCCCGGCTTGCTGTTCATGCCCGTGCTGCTGACGATGCTCCTGGTGCTGTTTCAGGTGCTGCCAAAGATCGACCCGCAGCGGCGTAATTATCCGGCCTTTGCCGGCAGTTACCGCTATATCCAGCTGTTGCTGGCATTGTTTTTAGTTGCTGTGCAGGCGCTCACGACCGTAGCCGCCGTCCGCTCTTATAGCCTAAATATCGGCTTTTGGATCACACTGCTGGTCTCCTTACTACTGATTGGCCTCGGCAATATATTGGGCAAGCTACGGCCGAACTGGTTCGCGGGGATTCGTACTCCCTGGACCTTAAGCTCGCCTGAGGTTTGGACTCGAACACACCGGCTCGGTGGTCAGCTGTTGGTGTTGGTGGGGCTGGCGATTTTTGTGGCAAATTTGGTGCTACCGTCTCAAATGAGTATTGCGGTGCTACTGGGTGGCTTGGTGCTATGGACAGCGGTGACACTGTTTTATTCGTACTGGCTGTGGCGCCAACTCTCGCCCCAGTAAGTGCCGATAGCGCTCATAGGAATCGCTTATTCGCACGTATAATGGAAGCCGAGGCTGTGTAAAGGATTACGATGAGCGTTTTGACGTTGGTGCATGATCGCCTGAGTGTAACCACCTTATTATTCATGTTGGCCTTGGGTGCATGGGGCTTGCTGAATTATTCTCGGGGTGAAGGAATCACCGGTTCGTACTGGGGCGCACTTGTGATTGCCGAGGTATTGGTGCTGCTCGAAGGCTTGTTGGGTGCGACTTTGTTTGCCAGTGGTCATCGCCCAGCCCGCACGGCGATCCACGTACTGTATGGCTTTGTGATGGTCTTATCGATCCCCGGCGCCTTCTCGTATACTAAGGGACGGACGGGGCGGGGCGAAATGCTGATTTATGCCAT
>JBBRHB010000260.1:0-6976 GCA_038223355.1 Chloroflexales bacterium | reverse complement strand
TCATGGAGGAGAGGATACGAGCGAGCGAGATCCGCCGACGCCTCAAGCTCACTTTCACGGGTCATTGCACCGATGGCGAGGTGTCCATCTTCCTGCCGCACATATTCGAGCATCGTTAAACCGTTGATATCGATCAGTGTCGTCGGGTTCGCCAGCCGAAAGCGCATCGCAGGGATGAGACTTTGCCCTCCGGCCAGGATCTTGGCGTCGTCGCCATGTTCCGCCAGCGCTGCGATCGCTTCGTCGACCGTCTTGGGCGCGATATAGTCGAATTCTCCTGGAATCATAGGTGTGCTTCCTTTGCACTTAGGTTGTCACCGGCAGCATCCACGTCCTACGCTCCTGTGTGCCAAAACACAGTCCGCCACCTCCTTTTCACAACACCGCCGCCACAGTTTGGCAGTACCTCATCTGTTTCGGCCTGCCCTCAGGGTGCCAAGACGATCGACCAGATTGCTCAGGCTTTGAAAGTTGTTAATTGGTAAGAAATCATCGACATGGGCGAGTGCCGCCTGCATACCCCCGACTACCGGCTCATAGGTCGAGCGTCCAAGCAATGGGTTCAGCCACATGAGCCGGTGGCAGCGATGCTGTAGCAGGCTCATCTCGCGCCGGAGCAAGGCGCTATCGTCCTGCTCCCAACCATCGCTAATCACCAGCACGATTGCGCCGCGTCCCAGCACCCGCCGCGCCCACAGCCGGTTAAACTCATGCAGACTTGCCCCGATGCGCGTGCCGCCGGCCCAATCAACGACCTCACGCGCAGCCTGGTCAATCGCCAAATCAATATTGCGCACCTTGAGTTGGCCGGTAATGCGGGTCAGGCGGGTGCCGAAAACAAAACACTCAGTCTGCTGCAGGGTATGTGTCACGCTATAAAGAAACTGGAGCAACAGTCGCGCATATTTTTCCATCGAGCCACTGATATCGACGATCAGCACCAATGGGCGTTGCTTCTGCTTGCGGCGCTGATAGGTCAGCCGTAGTGGAACACCACCGTGCTGCGCGGCGTCGCGTACAATCGCGCGCATGTCGAGCAACTGACCGCGGCGGTCGGGCAGGCGGCGCCGCGTCTCACGCAGGCTAACGCGCCAATGCAATTGCTGCATCAGTCGCTTGATCTGCTCAAGTTCTTCCGGTGCCATCTGGGAAAAGTCTTTTTGTTGCAGGAGCTCGGTGCTACTGGCAGTCCCGGACTTATCAATAACGTCGATCTCCGGATCACCCAGCCGCGCCTTATAGGCCATATAGGTCACAATCGTAAAGGGCTGCGCACGCTGTTTATGGCGTGGGGCGCGAGGCATTTGCCGTGGTGCTGCCGCAGAACCGGCCATACTTCGCCAGAAGCGGTTAAAAATTGCATCGAATAACCGCATATGTTCATGACGGCGCAGAAGGAGGCTGCGCGCCGTGTAGTAGACCTGGTCACGGGAGGCCAGGTCGATCCATTCGAGCGCGCGGGTGAAGTCGAGCACCTGATCGACGCCAATCGGAATGCCCGCGTGCCGTAGCAAGCGTGTGAACAACACACAGTTGTCAAGAAAGGCGCGATCCTCGGTTTCCACAGTCTATTCCTGTTTGGATTATCCGACCTGTTCCAGAAGTGCATCGACCAGTGGGCCGCGGAGCTTGTCGACATCGTCCTGGTATTTAAGAATAATGCCGAGGGTCGCGTTGACCGCATCGCGGTTGAGTGTGCGAACATTCAGGTGCTGGAGCGCGGCGACCCAATCAAGCGCCTCGGCTACGCCCGGCTTTTTTGCCAGATCCTCGCGGCGCACCGCCTGAATGAAATCAACGACCTGCACCGCCAAGCGCTCGCCAAGGCCAGGTATTTTACGGCGAATGATTTCGAGCTCTTTCGCTCGGGTTGGGTAGTCGATCCAGTGATAAACACAGCGCCGCTTGAGCGCGTCGTGGAGTTCGCGTGTCCGGTTCGATGTGATCACAATCATGGGACGATGTTTGGCGGTGAGTGTGCCAAGCTCGGGGATGGTGATCTGGAAATCGGCAAGCAATTCGAGCAGGAAGCTTTCGAACTCTTCATCGGCGCGATCGAGCTCGTCGATCAGCAGTACCGGCGCTTGTGCATGGCTATGATCGATCGCCTGGAGCAGTGGCCGACGGAGGAGAAACGTTTCGGAGTAGAGATCAGCGGTCGCAGAGCTATGCTCGGATGACGCATGGCCCAGGCGCGCCTGGATCTCAAGCAACTGGCGCGGGTAGTTCCACTCATACACCGCCTGGTTGATATCGATGCCTTCATAGCATTGGAGCCGGATCAGTTGGGTGCCGAAGATGGTACTCAGGACCTTGGCGACCTCGGTTTTCCCGACGCCTGGCTCGCCTTCTAGCAGGAGGGCTTTGCCCATTTTCAGTGCCAGAAAGAGGCTCGTACTCAAGCCAATATCGGCAATATAGGACGCGCTTGCCAGGGCATCAGAAGTCGCCTCAATGCTACTCAGTACCATTATCACCTCATTGTTCAATATGGCTCTGGTATCGCTTGGCTCGACATGCACATACCGATCAACTTCCGTCAACGTAGCTGCGGCGATTGTAGTCCCAAGGAGAACCAGCGAGGCTTGACGTAAATGACCTCATTAACTATAGCACAGAACGATTGCGTGAGGCTCGAATAATGATCCGCTGGTCAGAGTTTGTGAACACCCCAGGTTGCCGACTGGTCAACCTTGAACTAAAGTTCGGGCTATACATGGGACCACATCATCGAAGGAGCCACCGGTGGAAGCAATCTATGCCGCAGGGGTCGACTGGGAGGCAAACTGGCGCCATATCGTTGACACACGACGCGAGGTGATCGAGTCGCTAGCCAGTCAGGGCCCACAACACGACTACTGGGAGCGTCGCGCCGACCGTTTCGCCCGCATGAACCGCGAGTTCAAGCTAGCAGACGATTCACTTGGCCAGATCGTCGTTAAGGAGTTGCAGGCAGGAGATACACTTCTGGATATTGGCGCTGGAGCCGGGCGGTATGTTGTTGCGCTTGCGCCACTCGTCGCCAGTGTCACAGCCGTTGAACCGTCCCCTACCATGCGCGGCCATCTTCAAGCGGAGGTGGAGCGCCGTGCAGTGACAAATGTCGTCATCGTTCCAACCCCCTGGGAGCAGACCATAGTCGAGCCACACGACATCGTACTGGTGTCACACGTGCTGTATCCCATCGCAGACGTGGTCCCGTTTCTACGGAAAGTGAATGCGGCTGCGCGACGTACGTGCTACCTCACGATACGGGTCGACGATATGGTCCCGCAACTGGCACCGCTCTGGCACGAGGTGTGGGGCCAGGAGCGACCACGCGAACCCGGCTTTTTGGATCTGTACAATCTGCTCTTTACGCTGGGTATCCGCCCCGATGTGCGCATCGTGCCGTTTGGCAGCGGACTGGGGTTCGGCACGCTAGATGAGGCCGTCGAGCATGTGCGTCGGCTGCTGTTCGTACCACCAGATACCCACGGCTACGACGCCCGCATTGGTGCGTTCCTTGATGAGATACTCGTTAAGGAGACGAACCGGCTCACCTTACCCAACCTGGCTCAGGCCGCGATCATATGGTGGACGAAGTAAACAGATTATGTCCGCCGCACAATAAACTGCTGTAGCTCCGGCGTCGCCGTCGTGAGCACGCGGAGGAATTCGTCGCCGCTACTGTATGGACGATCCGGTACACGCACTGCCACGACAGGAAATACGGCCTCGTCTGCACGAAAAGGCCAGGGCTCAACCGTCGCGGTTCGCTCACCAATTCGACGCACCGCAATAGTCGTCTCGCCGTTGTTCGTCGGCACGTGGTCAAGCGCTTGATCCCGCATCCCAAAATAAACGAAGAACAGCGACAGGCGATCCCAGACCCGGAGGCGCAGATAGGCCGGCCACAGAGTGGCAGGATCTACAGCGGCAGCATAGCGTGGACTGCCCGCAAGTGTCGCCCGCAGCTTGCCCTGCAATGCGATCTGTTCCTCAATGAATGTGCGCTCGACCGAGTTTGCATCAGGACGAAGCGGCGGCACCAGCGTGGCCGGGTCCCAGCCCTCAACGCCGGCATACAGGACGGCGGCATGCATACTGACCAGCAGACCAGTATAGGGATCAAGCGCAACTGCGCGCTCGACCCCGGCCCCATAAAACGCGGTATGGACGGGCAGTTCGATCTCACCCAGGTTCCGCGGTCGCTGCGTCTCGGGGATGAGGGTAGGATGCTCCTCCCAATCACGCCAGCCGTTGTCATGTAGCCCGGCGGCGCGAACCGTCTCCTCACGATGCTCTGGTGCTGGAAAAGATGAGTTGCCCCATTGTTCGGCGATACGGGCGACCTGGGCCATATGGTCGGTTTGGCGCACGATCAAGAGCCTGTCGCCTTCACTTTGTATCAACATACCTTACCTCAGATAACTCCAAGCTATACTATGTGGGTATTGTCGCATGCCAGGACAATGAGATGCCAATACCTTCTGGCACTTTTAATGCTTGTTTGGTGTATATTAGTTTCAAGAGCACTAGTATCGTACAAGTTCTTCAGACGCCAAATGACGGTCCCTGCTGTAATGGATGGCTAGAACACACAGAAGGAGGGTATTTCATGCTGCGTTCGCTACGGTTGAGATCATGGCTCCTGGCCGTCGCCCTGAGCCTTGGCTGCTTCCTACCTCTGCCCCTTATGACCCACATCGCTGATGCCGCCGAGCTAGCACAGCAGGATGCCACCTGTACCACTAGTGCAATGCATATTATTCAGGTGGGTGAAACACTCTCCGGCCTTGCGCTACAGTTTGGGGTGCCCCAGGATACCATCATGCAGGCCAACGGCCTCGCCGATCCCAACCTGATCTACGGAGGCCAGCCACTCTTGATACCGAACTGTGGCTTCCTGCCAACGGTCCCCGCCGTTGCCTCTGTTCCAGCTGCGAATGCTGTGGCAGGACAACACGTGGTACTGTTTGGTGAAACGCTCTGGGGCATCGGCCTGCAGTATGGTCTTTCGCAGGACGACATCGCCCGCGCCAACGGCATTACTAATCCAGGGCTGATCTATGCCGGCCAGTCGCTCGTTATTCCGGTGGCTGGTAGTGCTCCGGCCACGACACCACCCCCGACGAGTGCTCCCGCATCAGCGCCAGCTGCAGCCAGGGCTCCGGCCACGGCACCCCCAGTTGCAACTGTACCGACCAGTACACCAGCGCCGGCAGTATCCACAGCTGCACCGGCTGCGACTGGGAAACGGATTGAAGTTAACTTGAGCACGCAGCAGATGTATGCCTATGATGGTAATCAACTCTTTGTGAGCTCGGGAGTTTCAACGGGCCGCTCTGGCTGGGAAACCCCTCCCGGCAACTATGCCGTTTATGAGAAGCTACCTATCCAGACAATGCGAGGGTCGGCGAAAGGCATAACGTGGGTGGTACCGAACGTACCGAATGTTATGTATTTCTTCGGCGGTGATGCGCTGCATGGTACCTACTGGCATAATCGCTTTGGTACCGGTGATCGGCTCAGCCATGGTTGTGTTAATCTGCCACTCGGTGTCGCGGCCCAACTCTATGCATGGGCACCGGTCGGCACGCCCGTGTGGGTCCACTTCTGATTGTTCGTACCTGTTTGCCCACAGGAGCGCGCCGTTCACTGGCGCGCTCCTATGCTTAAGATCAGTTCTCTCGTCCCAGTCGACCCTTCAAGATCCTGCTGATAGGTGAATTCAGCGGACATTGTTGTTCATCCTTCGGGTTACTCTAACGTTCGCCTCGCACCATCGCGATCAGGCGGCTCAGGATGAGTTCGCCGTCGGCACGCAGACCGTTGTGCTGGAATTCGTTAGTAACCCAAATGCGGCAGCCAGCAATGGTGTGCGCCATCTCCTCCGAGAATACACGCTCGACATACATATCATCGTAGTAGATGGCCGCAGCACACGGCACGGTGTTGCGCTGTAAGCGTTCTCTATCATATAGTCGCGGCCAGTTGTCGTGCTGTGCCAGTAGCTCGGCGGCAGCGGCCAGCGGGCGCAGTGTGCTATCCTCGACAAATATCCAAGGGTAGATCATCTCGCCGGTGAAAAATACCGGCTTGTCCGGCTCCAGGGCAAACTCCGAGTATGTAGCGCGCACTCGCTCCGCAGCCCAGTGCGGCCCGACGCCCTGAGAGTAGATCGGTTCATGCAGAGCAGCATACAGCGGGCGACCGGCGAAGGTCACCGTCGACATGACGCTATAGAGAAAACTTTCGCTCAACTCAGGGCCACTAGCGCCCTCTACGAACGCCTCCTCCAGCAGATAATGGAGCTCCTCAAAGCCATCGCTCATGCCGAAGCCCATGCCAAGCGTTTGAAAGCGCTGGGGCGTTAACTGTTCACCGTTAGGCAGCCGGACGTCATGGGCACGCAGATAGGCTACGATAGCCTGGGTTGGGGGCTGGTCGTCGGGATAGCGCGCAAAGTAGCGTTGGTTTTGCGCAAGAACGCGCCGGTAGGTCATATGGTAGATGTCATCGGCGGTTTG
The DNA here is from genome assembly GCA_038223355.1 of Chloroflexales bacterium. Lineage (GTDB taxonomy): Bacteria > Chloroflexota > Chloroflexia > Chloroflexales > Kallotenuaceae > JACDGP01. The sequence continues at coordinate 464 of JBBRHB010000260.1, read as the reverse complement.
AGTAAGTGGTGGTAGTCCGCCGGTGATAAATGCTTCACGCAAGCCTTCCGGCGCCAACGATAGGTAGGTCACTACACAAAAGCCGCCGTAGCTTTGCCCGAGCACGCTCCAGCGTCCTTCCGGTCCAAGGAGCTGACGCCGAATATATTCAGCGTCGCATATAATCGCATCGGCACGGAAGTGCATCAGGTACTGAGCCTGCGCCTCTGCCGTGCCGCGCCTTACCAGCGCCTGCTCACAGATGGGCGTGCTCCGCCCGGTACCACGCTGATCGAGTAGCAACACCTTGTACTCCTCCGTCGCTCGTTTAAGCCAACCGTTCCGACTATCAGGGCGTGGAGCTTTACCACCAGGGCCACCTTGGAAGAAAACTAGCCAGGGGAGATCGCAATCCTCTTTGCCCGGAGCAACCGCCTCGCGCGCAAAAATCGTTATCTGCTCACCCTGAGGCTGGGCGTAATCCA
>JBBRHB010000259.1:0-6977 GCA_038223355.1 Chloroflexales bacterium | reverse complement strand
TCGGTCTGAGTACAGCCTATCATCTTGCGCGCCAGCAGTTCGGTCGCATTATTGTGTGTGAGCAAGGAGCCATCGGTGACGGCTCCAGCAGCCGCGCCGCCGGGATCATTACGGGTTTGCTCTGGAGCGAAACAGGCGTGCTCGTGCGTAAGCTCAGCTTGGCACGGTTCCGCGAGCTTTCGACAGAGTTGGACGGCTACACCTTCCAGGCGGTTGGCTGCCTCAACCTGTTCGACCGGCTTACATGGCCGCAACGTGCTGCGCTGCTGCCGCTCTACAAACGTCTTGGCGCGCCGTTCGAGATCCTGGACGCGTCTGAGATGCGGCACCGCTGGCCGGCACTCCGGCCGCGCGAGGAATGGATTGGTCTGTTCGACCCGCTGGGCGGGTACAGCGAGCCCGACGACTATATTCCGGCTCTGGTGCGGGCATGTCGCGAGCTAGGAGTTGAGATTCGCGAGCAGCAGCAGGTAACCGAGTTCATCCTGGCAGGCGGGCGGGTAACGGGCGTCCGAATCGCCGGGGCTAGCATTAGCGCCGACGCGGTCGTCTGCACTGTATATTCCTGGACGAATGCGCTGCTGGCTCGTATGGGGCTACGACTGCCGGTCAAGGCATTCGTCCACCAGCGCTATGTAACTAGGCCGCTGCCCATACCGCCGACCATGCCCGCCATTAACGCCAACCCGCTAGGCGGATACATTCGCCCGGCTAGCGGTGGTCGTCTGCTGGTCGGGGTCGAGACAGGCGAGCGGGAGGAGTACCGTGTCTCGTCGATCGACTTCCACATGTCCACCGTGACGGCACCGCCCAAGCCAAAGGACCAGGCCATGACCACATTCGTGCCCTTTGTGCCAGCGCTTGGCGGCACGACCTGGGAGTTCGAGCGCGTAGGGTTGTTGACCTTCTCGATGGATGGCGAACCGATCCTCGGGCCGGTTCAGGGACTAGCGGGCTTTTATACCGGCTTGGCCTTCCATTCGGGCGGGTTCGCCTACAATCCCGCTGCTGGCATGCTGCTGGCCGAGTATGTGGCCGGCGGGGAGACCAGTATCGACGTCAGTGCGTTCTCGCCGGATCGCTTCGATGCGGGCGAGGTCGACCACTATCTCGCCACCACTATTACGCAGCAGAATACAGCCCGACGACGGCACTAGGCTAGGCCGGCTTGCTCGATCACAGTACGCGAAAGCTAGCCTGCCAGGAGCAGTACATATGATGACGATCTATATCCCTGATCCAGAGGAGACACTAGGGCCGTTCGACGAGGAGCGGGCCGTCGCAGAGGCAGCAGGAGGGGAGTTCATACTTGGCAACGCAGCGCAGCCCCAGATCCGCGATGCGGAGATCATCCTGACAGCCGGAATGCACTTCCCGCCCGAAGTCATACGCACGCTACAACGTTGCTGGTTGATCGTCCGCTATGGTATAGGCGTCGACACAATCGATCTTGCGACTGCGACTGAGTGCGGGATTGTGGTAGCCAATGCGCCAACCTACTGCGTGGCGGAGGTTGCCGACCACAGTGCGGCCCTGATTCTCAGCTTCGCTCGCCGCATCCCCCAGCTTGATCGCCAGATCCGCGCTCAAGGCTGGAGCGATGCCCAGAAGAAGCCGTGGGGCGTGCGTCGCTTGAGCGAGCTCAAGCTCGGTATCGTCGGACTAGGCAAGATCGGGCGGCGTGTCACGCAGCACATGAGCCCTTTCGGTTTCCATCTGCTCGGCTATGATCCCAATCTGAGCAAGGAACAACTCCGGTCATATGGTGTCGTGCCGATGCCACTTGATGAACTATTGAGCCAGGCCGACATTGTCTCGCTGCACATCCCGCTCATGCCGCAAACGCACCACATCATTAACAAGCGCAGGTTGGCTCTGATGAAGCCATCGGCGACGATTGTCAACACCAGCCGCGGATCGGTAATCGACGAGGCGGCGCTGATCAGTGCTTTGCAAACGGATCGGCTGTTCGGCGCAGCATTGGATGTGCTTGAGCAGGAACCACCTGCAGCCGACAACCCACTCTTGCGCATCGATCCACAGCGCGTGATTCTGACGCCCCATTTTGCGGCATCGTCGGTAGAAGTGTTACCAGACTTGCACCACGAGGTAAGCGAGGCGTTCGGAGCGGTCCTGGCCGGTCGCTGGCCACCGTCAACGATGAACCCGGACGTCGTGTCAAAAATAGCGCTCTCGCACGCGGCAGAATGAGGCGATGAATGGCAGCAGGAGTATTAACAGGAGATCTGGTAATGGCACGCTACCCACAGACTGTGTTGGTCTCATGCGAGATTCCCTGGGACGAGCGCGAGCGGCTGATCGAAGAGGTCTTTCGCAAAGAGGTACGCATGGCTCTGGAGAACGGCTTCCGGCATATCTATATCTTCGGAACTGCCGGCGAGGGCCACGCGGTTGACACCGCGCGCTTCCAACAGATCGTCCAGATCTTCCATGAGGCGACGGTAGGCGAGGACATCCACGCGCAGGTCGGCGTGATCGGACTCTCAAGCGCGAATATCATCGAGCGGATCGCCTTCGCCCACGCAGTTGGCTTCCGTGTCTTCCAGATTTCGCTGCCGAGCTGGGGCACGCTGAACGACGCTGAGTTGTTGACCTTCTTTAAGGACGTCTGCGGCGCGTTCCCCGACGCACAGTTCCTGCACTACAACCTGTCGCGGGCTAAGCGGGTACTAACCGGTGCGGACTACCGGCGGCTGGCCGATGCCGTGCCGAATTTGGTGGCGACCAAGAATACCGGCGGCGGAGCACAGCGCGCGGCCGACTTGATGCGTTCCGCGCCCGATCTCCAGCACTTCTTCGGCGAGGATAACTTTTTGCATGGCGCATTGTTTGGCGAGTGCTCGATCCTTTCCTCATTGGGCCCCTTGACGCCGCGCAAGACCTGGGAATACTTCCGGGCCGGGCGGGACGGCGATAAGGCGACGCTCCTCACGCTGCACCATGGCTTTCTCAACTTGCTCACCGACGTGCTAGGGCCGGCGCTGGCCCAGCAACGCATGGACGGTGCCTACGACAAGATGATCGTGCGGATGGGCGGGCTGGACGAGATGCCCTTGCGCTTGCTATCGCCATATCAGGGTTTTACCGAAGACGACTATCAGGCCTGCAAACGGGTCTTTTTAGAGCGTTACGCAGATTGGAGCACGGCATGAAGATCGTCGAGACCGGCATCCTGAGCCGCGGCGACCCCGGGACACGACGTGCGGCCCTCACCTTTCCAAGCGTCGTGGCGTTGGCAGGCGGCGAACTGCTCGCGACAGTCCGGGCTGGATCGACCAAGGACTCAGCCGACGAGGTCGTTGAGCTCCACCGATCAGGTGATAGCGGGCGTATATGGCAACTTCAGCACCGGTTTTCGTACGAGGGCATGCTCGGCCGGGCACGCGGGACGCTCAAGCTCTGCTATCTGACCGAAGTTACGCCGGGTCGTCTGATTGCTACCGCTATGTGGATCGACCGAACAACCTACCCGGGGGCACCACTGTTCAATCCTACGACTGAGGGCTGCCTACCGATGTTTATATTGCTGGCCGACTCGGATGATGGAGGCGCCACCTGGACCCCCTGGTGCGTCGTGCCACTACCCGCAGAGATCGGGCCAGCTAGCCTGACAAGCCCAATTCTGCGGGTAACAGACGGTTCACTGGCCATGAGTATCGAAACCAATAAGCACTACCAGGATCGGGCACCATGGCGTCAGCGCGTCGTGCTGTTCCACTCACACGATGATGGACAGAGCTGGGGACCGCCGTTCACGGCCGGCGAGGACCCGAGCGGGCGGATCTTCAACTGGGACCAACGCCTTGGCATGGCGCCGGACGGTCGGCTTGGCGCGTTCGTGTGGACCTACGACAGCCATACACACAGCTATCGTAACATCCATCGCCGCATCAGCGCCGATCACGGCCACGCATGGTCGGACGCTGAGGACCTTGGCTTCGCCGATCAAGCGGGCCGGCCGGCGGTCCTCGCCGATGGGCGAGTCCTCCTGCCATGGGTTGATCGCTTCGGTACACATACGATCCGCGCGCGTATGGCACCGGCAATAGACGCGGCCTTCGCCCCGGCGAGTGAGGTCATCATTTACGCGCTGGAAGAGGAGGGGGCGACGGGCCAAGACGAGGATTCGACCGGCGCGCAGCTGGCGGAGATGTCGTTGTGGACCTTCGGCCTGCCGTATGCCGTGGAACTGCCGGACGGCGACGCCCTGGTCGTTTATTACGCCGGTGGCCCCGCGACCCTCGACATTCGGTGGGCGCGGCTGAGACCATGATATGAAGCTGATACCGCTACTTGAATCGAGCGCACCGGGGGCGATCATCACGATTGCAGGTACGGGTTACCGCGAGGGTATCCTGGCACGTGATGCGGACGCCGGCTGGCCGATGGGCGTGGCCCGGCGGCCAAATGATGATCTGATCGTCGTCGACTACCATGCTCACCGCCTTTGGCGCATCGGACGCGACGGTATCCTCCACGCATTCGCGGGTGACGGTATCCCCGGCAACAGCGGCGACAATGGACCGGCCAGTGAGGCACGTTTCTTCTACCCGCACGATCTTTACCAGGATCGGCAAGGCAACCTCTACCTCTCCGATCTGGGCAACCATACTATCCGGCGGATCGACTACGGCACGGGGATTATCAGCCGCGTTGCCGGTAGCGGCCGAATTGGGCGCGGTGGAGATGGCGGCCCGGCGACCAAAGCCAGCACGCTCATGCCCGACGCGCTTTGTCTCGACATTTTCGACAACCTGTATGTCGGTGAAAAGTACGGTTTTCGGGTGCGTAAGGTCGAGGCCGAAACGGGCATTGTGCAGACGCTGGTCGGGAACGGCGTGCCCGGCTTCGGCGAAGAGGGGCTGCCGGGGCGCGAGACCGGTTGTAACTCTGTGGAGTCCGGCATCTGGGCTGATGCCGACGGCACCGTCTTCTGGGGCGACTGCTCGGGACGGCTACGGCGGTACGATGGCGGCACCGGCATCGTCACGACGGCGCTGGGTGGCACCGGGGTCCATGATGGCCAGCTCGCAACGGCCGGCTTCTTGTGTGGGCCCGGTGGTCTGGCGGTTGGACCGGACGGCACGATCTATATTGCCGACGTTTGGAGCCAGCGCATCCGTGCGATCGATCCGCATAGCGGCCTCATCCAGACCGTGGCCGGTAATGGTGCGCGCCTATGGCGGCGACAATGGCCTCGCGACTGCCGCCTACCTCGGCAATCCCCACGATATTTCGGTGGACTCACGCGGACGTCTGGTCATCGCCGATACCCGGCATGCGCATATTCGCCGTGTGGATGAGGACGGCATCATCCGCACCGTCGTCGGGACGACGTTACCCTGGGATAAAGGCGACGGCGGACCCGCAACCGGGGCCTGCATCGTCCACGTTGAGGCAGTTACGCATGGTCCCGGCGATGACATTTACCTCGGCGACGCGATCGGTCGTATCCGCAAAATTGATGCACGTACCGGCATCATCATGACCGTGGTAGGCTGCGGCCTACCGGGCTATGCTGGGGACGGCGGTCCGGCGACGCAGGCGCAGATCGGTCACCCAACCGCAATCTGCTTCGATGTGCACGGCAATCTCTACTATGCGGACAGGGCCTACCATGTCGTCCGGATGGTTGACCTGCATGGGATCATCACGACTGTGGCCGGCCGCGGCGAAGCCGGTTTTTCGCCGGATGGGACCGATGCAAAGCGGGCGGTCCTCGACACGCCGTGGGGCCTGGCCCTCGCCCCAGATGGTGTCGTCTATCTAGCGGACTCGCGTAATAATCGCGTGCGGCGCATCCGCCGCGACGGTGCGCTAGAGACGGTCGCCGGGGGGCAGTTAGCCGGCGATGCAGGCGACGGCGGGCCGGCCCCGGCGGCCCGCCTGAACGAGCCGCATGGCCTGTGCTTCTATGGACCAGACGTCCTGTTGATCAGCGACCACTTTAACAACCGCGTCAGGGCGCTCCGAGTATGAACGCCCTTCTCATGACCGACAGCGGCGTGATCTATCGCAATCCCGACCCCGGTCATCACCACGTTGCAGCACTGTTTCAGCACCCACTAGAACTGCCGGAAGGGGAGCTCATCTGTGTCTATAACCGTGGCAGCGCGCTATATGCCATCGATCTAGCCTTTTATCTTGAGCGTTCAGCCGATGGCGGCAGGAGTTGGCACAGTGCAGAGGTCATCTGTGCGGCGAGCCCAACATATTCCTACCACGATCCGTTTATCAGCCGCATGCACGATGGCTTGCTGGTAATTGGCGCCTTTCGGGCTGATCGCTCCGACCCGCATCAGCCGATGTTCAACGAGCGCACCGGGGGGCTCCTGAAGACTGAGCCCATCCTGCTGCGTTCAACCGACGACGGTCGGAGTTGGAGTCCACCCGAACCGGTCGCCTTACCGGCTGGTATCGTCGCTACGCCGGCAAGTGCGATCATCGAACTGCCTGACGGGCGGTGGTTCTGGCCATTCGATCAATGGAAGGACTTCGAGGACGAGCGCCCCTACCGGCCACGTACGCTAGGCTTCTTCTCCGGTAACCAGGGTAAGCATTGGGGCGACATGATCGCTTACGCTGATGGTGCGGCCGAAGGCAAGGGTTTCTGGCACGGCAAGCCGATCATCCTGGGGGACGGCCGGCTGCTTGCGATGTACTGGGCCGCGGACATGCGGAGTGGCACCAATCTGCCGAATTACCTCTGCGTCTCAGATCCTAGCGCACACCATTGGTCGAAACCCGTAGCCACCAACATCCCTGGGCAAACGAACGCGCTTGTCGATCTGGGTGGTGGCCGACTGTGCATCGTCTACACCCTCCGCGATTCCGAGCAGCCTGGCATCATGGCAGCCTTATCGGAGGACGGGGGGCTGACCTGGCAACTCGACGATCAAGTGCGCCTGTGGGACGCGACCGGCCGTGCTCGCCTGGGCGTCGTGTCGTTGGCTGCC
>JBBRHB010000258.1:0-6988 GCA_038223355.1 Chloroflexales bacterium | reverse complement strand
GATCGGCCGATGGCAGTTTTTTGAGCAGGTCGGCGGGGATCGCGTTGCGCTTCATCATGTCGTCAAAGCGCACCGGTCGCACATAGCCCTTCAGCCACAGCAGCGTGCCCTCGTCCGAATACAGATATTCCATCCATAGTTTAGCAGCATTCGGATGCGGCGCATAGGCACTGACCGCCTGCACATACATACCGGCGTAGAGGCCCGTCTTCGGCAGAACGACTTCCACCTGCGGGTTGCCATTGAGCGCGTCGCGCGCACCCAGCGCCAGGTAGTCCCAGGTCAACTGAATCGGTGTCTCGCCTTTGGCGAACGATGCCTGCTTGGCGATGATCGGGACGAGGTTACCTGCCTGGTTGAGCTTGGCCATAAAGTCCAAACCTGGCTGAGCATTATCCAACGTGCCACCCGCGCCCAACCCGGCCGCATAAACACTCTGGATCGCTTGGTTCGATCCCCGTGGATCGCCCGAAAGCGCAACCTGGCTCTTATATTCTGGCTTAAGCAAATCTGACCAGTCCTGCGGCACGTTCTTGACGACGTCCTTGTTGACCAGCATCGACATCACGCCATAGTAATCGCCGTAGTAATAGCCGTCGGCGTCTTTCAGATTCGCCGGAATACTATCCCAGGTCGACACTTTGTAGGGCTGGATCAGGCCATCGGTTTTTGCCGACGGACCAAAGGCTAATCCGACCTCGACTGCGTCAGGAGCCTGAGGTCCTTTATTGCCCTTGTTCGCCTTGATGGCTTCCAGTTCTTCCTGCGAACTACCGTCTGGGTTAAGGGTGTTGACGGTAATGCCATATTTCTGACTGAAGCTCTTCTTGACTTCACCGTAGTTCGACCAATCGTCCGGTAGCGCGATCAGCGTCAGATTGCCTTCTTTCTTCGCCGCCGCGACCAACGCGTCTATACCACCTGCCGCCGCCGCCGAGGCCGGACCCATGGCTGCCGCATCCGTGTTCATGGCTGCCATCGTGGCTGCCGGTGCCATCGTCGCGCTCATCGCCGTGGCTGCGCTGGTTGCCGTATCTGTAGTCATCGCGCTCATCGCCGTGGCTGCCGGTGCCGTCGCTGCGCTCATCGCTGTCGCTGCGCTCGTCGCGCTAGTACTGGTCGATGTCGTCGCAGCAGTGCCACACGCTGCTAGCACAAGGCTGAGGCTGCTCGTTGCCGCCAATTTCATCCATATCCGCCGATATCCGCCCGTGCATGCCATCACAATCTTCCTTCCCTAGGTTATGGTTTGGACCACAAAGCATCATGTGCACAAACAAATGCCGTGAGCCGACCTCGTTGTCAACCGGGCAGGTGGAAACGCATGAGCCGTTGGTCCTGAATCACCATAGCAGGACGTTGTTAAGGTGATATTGCCGCAAGATTATTCGGATGTTAAGGCAAACGGTGTGGGAAATTGCACGTCGCTTGACAAGCTGCACTATGATCCAGCCATTCCCCAATCGAGGAGGACGACGATGGCGAAGGAACGAACTCTGCGTTGGCGGACACTACTCACCCTGGCACTGCTGATTTGTTTTGCGGGCCTGGCCGCACCACTGGCCGCGGCCCCACTGGCCCCGGCGAGTCCAACCACCCTCCAAGCGGCTTTTGCTGCAGCTGCCAAAGAGGCCGGAGTGCCGGAGCGCGTACTGCTTGCCGTATCGTATAACGTGTCGCGTTGGGAGCAACACGGTGGTGCACCGAGCACCTCGGGTGGCTATGGCGTCATGCACCTGCGCGATCTCAGTGCCTTACAGCATAGCGACGCAAAAGGCGATGGCCAGCTCCATGCCGCGCCCCCGAACCTACACGACCCAAACCTCTCGACATTACTTATGGCAGCCCAACTACTGCATGTCAGCCCGGAACTCCTTAAGCACGATTCCACCCAAAACGTTCGTGGTGGTGCTGCTCTGCTGGCCTCATACGAGCAGGAGTTGCTCGGAGCCAAGCCGGCCAACGAGGCCGACTGGTATGGCGCGGTCGCACGCTACAGCGGCTCAAGCGCAGCGGTCGTCGCGCTCGATTTTGCCAACAACGTCTACCGCACCCTACAGACCGGCATGGCTCGCCTGACAGCGGATGGCCAGCAAGTAGCACTACCGGCCAAGGCTGTCCAGCCGAACAGAAGCACGGCCAGCGGACTACATCTCCAGCAGGACGCCAAAGCCCAGTTGCCCGAGTGCCCTCCCACCGTCTCTTGCACCTTCATACCTGCGGCCTACCAGCAAGACGATCCCAATGATCCAACCAATTACGGCAACTACGACCTCGCCAATCGCGAGACCGACGGTCTCGCCATCCGCTATGTCGTGATCCACGATGCCGAGACTACCTACGAAGGCACGATCCAAACGTTCCAGGATCCAACGTCCTACGTGAGCGCGCACTATGTTATTCGCTCCAGCGATGGCCAGATTGCCCAAATGGTCGCGACCAAGAACGTTGCCTGGCACGCCGGCAACTGGTACGTGAACATGCACGCCATCGGCATCGAGCACGAAGGCTATGCGCTGCAAGGTGCGACTTGGTATACCGAGCAAATGTATCAGGCCTCGGCTAAGTTGGTGCACTATCTTTCAGGGCTCTACCATTTTCCACTCGACCGCGCGCATATCATCGGCCATGATGACGTACCAGGACCAACGCCCACCTATGTCCCCGGCATGCACTGGGATCCCGGTCCTTTCTGGGATTGGGCGCACTATATGGAGTTACTGGGAGCACCGATCGGCGCCACGAGTGACCCGTCGGGCCATATCCTAACGATCCACCCGCACTTCCAGCATAACCAACCCTATGTAGTCACCTGTGATGGCAGTACTCCACCGGTATGTACGCCGTTACCGGCACAGCCGTCGAACTTCGTCTATCTCCATACCGCGCCGAGTACGACCGCACCTTACATTACCGATCCCTACGTGACCGCGAATCCAAACGACGCCTCTAACTGGACCGACAAGGCCGACACGGGCCAGCAGTTTGTTCAGGCCGGACACCAGCCTGGCTGGGACGCGATCTGGTACGGTGGCCAGATAGCATGGTTCTACAATCCCCATAACATTAACGCCGATGTACGGCATGGCATCGTCATCACGCCTAAGGCTGGATTAGCCTCGATCTCCGTCTATGGCCGTGCCTATCCAGAAGCCTCAGCCTACCCGCCGAACATCACGCCGCAAAGCATCGTCCCAATCTACACCATGAACGCCGGGCAGCAGTACGTGGTGAGCGACAAGTTCAAGAGCGACTACTACTACGCCAACACCTACTCGCCGACGCTGATCGGCTCGGACCATGTTGTCGTCAAAGGTCAGACCGTCTATTACCAAATCTTCTTCAACCATCGCCTGGGCTACGTCATGGCCAGCGACGTCGACGTCGTCCCGTCGCACTAAGACGGAGCTTAAAAAGAAGTCGAGGCCGCTTTTGCGGCCTCGATCATAATGCGTGTCCTATCAACGCTGCTTGTATCTCCACATCATCATAGACGATCTGTTCCATGACCCACCGCGCATGGGCTTGCCGTCCCTCATCAGCAGCATGCAGTTCAGCCAGCAGGAAGGGCTTATAGCGCAGCAAAAAGTGATTCTCGAACTTCAAGGTGCGTGCGCATAGCAAACGTAGTTGCTCACGCTCGGCCGGCTCTGTCGGAATCAAGTAATTCCACTTCGCCCGGCACAAAGCATAAATATTTTCTAGCAAAGATGTCCACTCATCACCAATCCATTGCCGGTACAAGCTATGACAATCACGCTTCCGTGCGATATATTGGCCCGCATCGAGAGCAATAAGGGCAGTGGCCATCCACCCGGTCACGCGGATTAAGTTGCGTGTCGAGTTGGTCGTGCTGCCATCTGTCAATTCGACGGTGCGACCGTCATAGCCATAAAATTCGCTTGCTGGATCGGGATAGCCGAGTGGATACTTTACAGGTACCGAGCGCCTGAAGACCGTAATACAAAGCCAGTAGGAGCTATGCATCCGATCACATGTCCACACCTCAATCGGGAGGAGCGGGATGCCGGCGAGTATATCTTCGCCGTAGATCAGGCGACTCGCCAGCTTGAGCATTGGCGGCACGCCACCAACAAGTTCTGCTTCTTCTGTCACTCCGATATCTAGCTCAATCGCGCTCAGACCAGTGCAATACGTACTCAGCAAGGTCACTCGTCGTCACCTCTGTACCATCAGCGTAGCTTCCGTCAACATAGGTAGCTCGGATCCGCTCTGGAAAGACCATCTCAAAGACGCCAATCATGGCACGTAGCACCCGCTGCGCCCGCTCATTTCCAATCGTCGTCAGGCCCGTTTCTAGCTCCAAGGATCCTCCTTTCTTGTATATAGCAGTATCTGTAGCTAAGAAGCCAGGCCAGTCATGAGCCAACGGCTCGCTACACCAGACCGCTATCTGGCTCGATCCTGCTCTGCCAGGAAGTCGAGAATCAGACGGTTGACCTCCGCCGGCTGCTCCATATTGAACAGATGCCCAAGGTGCGGCATCACCACCTTGCGGGCGCCCTTAATGTTCTGTGCGAGTACGTCGGCCTGCTCCAGGACAACGGGGATGTCTCCCGTCCCGACGACGACCAGCGTGGGCACACGAATCTCGGCCAGTCGTGTGTACGCCGGTGGGTCTAGCAGCTCTCCTTGGCGGCCATTTTCGCGCGACCGCCTCAAAACATCGATATACAGCGACCGGAAGCGTTCCCGTACTATGGCATTGACCTCATCCGGTCTGCGCTCGCTCCCATCGACCCACATCCGAACCGACAGGTCGATGGCGCGCACAAAATCGCCTGCCTTAAACGCCTCAGCCATCTCAGCCATAGGTGCCGCTGCTGCCGCCCTAGTTTCACCGGGCGGATAGCCGCCCATCCCCGTCGCGAACAGTAGTAGGGCCGAAACCATCTCCGGATAACTCAAGGTGAAATCGATGGCGATACCACCCCCCATCGACATGCCGAGCAGTGCCGTGCAGCTGATACCCAAATGCTGGAGCAAGGCGTGCAAAACCGCGTGGTGCGAATAGGCCTGCGTAGGTGTCCCGGATTGTCCGAAGCCATGGAGATCATAACGCACCACGCGGTGCTGCTGCGCTAGTGCAGCGAATTGCTCATCATACATCCGGCTATCCGCCAGCCCTTCATGCAGCAATACGAGCGCTGAACCCGTCCCGGCGACTTCATAATGCAGCGGTGCGCCCGCCACCTCAACACCCCCACTTTGGACCTCGGTCGTGTCAGCCATTGCGTCCTCCTCGGCCTCGCTGGCTCCCTTTCCTCTTGCTTATGCCATACACCTCGCCAGAACATAGTATAGTTGACACATGTGGGCCCTTCAATGATCCAAGTGGCCTACAAGGATACGACCACTTTCTTGGCAGATACGCCTTGCCTCTGAATGTCGAACCCGGTCTGGATGTACTCGAGACCCTTTCCGACGACGTATGGCTCAGGGGCAGCGATATATCGGCCTTCTGCAAGTGCCTTTGGTAGAAAATCTTCGTAAATTATCTTGCTGACCTCGTTCTCCTTTAAGGACGAGCCAAAGATGGACTTCATTTGAGTGTGCCTTGTCCGGCACTTCACCTGCAGCAACACGTTTGACGACACGAGCTTTAGGAACAGCCGGAAGGACATGCCAGCCTCAAAAGAGACGGACTGGCTGGCCATGGAGACGAACTTGTTGCCGTTGCAGGCGTGGACAATGTCCACACAGGGCTCGGCCGATCCTGTTCCGATGGCAAGCGCACCGGCTAGCCTCTTCTCCTGGAATGCCGCAATGATGTCTTTCACGACGGTCTTGCTGTTGTAGTCAAAGACCTGGCTTGCTCCGAGCTTTTTGACATAGTCGAAATTCCGTGGTGATGAAGTTGTGATGACCTCGTATCCGGCAGCGACGGCGAGCTGAATGGCATTGCTGCCGACGCTCGTTGAGCCTCCCCAGACGAGAAGGGTCTCACCCGTGGGTTTCGGGGTCGCGGAGGGATATTGAAGCGCCAGCTGGTCTTTTTGGAACAGACCACACGCGGCGGTGGACAGGGCCAGGGGTAGAACAGCGGCGTTTTCGTACGACATAGTGCTAGGGATCGGTGCTGCCATGTGGGCGAGGACGACTGTGCATGCCTGGAAAGCGCCCTCAGCCGAAGTGTTACGATTTTTGTCCGTTCCCACGGCATGACCGAGCACGCGGTCGCCCACTTTGAAGCGTGTGACAGCTTTGCCGACCTCGACGACTTCGCCCGCAAGATCCACGCCCAGGACGAAGGGATATTTGATCCAGGAGAAAATGATGTTGCCAGCGACCTGAATGATCCAATCAATGGGGTTAATCGCCACTGCATGATTCTTGACCACGATCTCGTCCTCGCGTGGGGACGTGTAGGGCGCGGACGTGACCTCAAGCTTGGCATGCTTCGCTCCAAGCCAAGCAGCTGTATTTGTTTGCATTCGGGTTCATCCTTTCTTTTTGGGACAGAGGTTGCGCTAAAAATTGTGAGTTCCGGGAACCATCGACTCATGGCCCTGGTCAACCAGGAACTCGCCGCCGGCCGCCTCGGCCAGTTCTGGCCCGAAGAGGGCGCCGGGTGTGTACGATCCTGGCCGGCCTTCGCCCTTGAGCAGTCGGTGCGTGACTTCCGTTGCGACCGCAGCGGTAAAGTCTGAGGCGTCGCTGACACGGAGCCAGCCTTCGCGAATTTTTCCGGAGGACCATTCTACGCGGGCGTGCCCCCACGAAGAGGGTCGAGGGCGGTCTTGAGAGCGTAGCGGTATCCGGGCGATAATGTTGACAGCAAAACGGCCGACGCCGGGGATGCGAAAGATTGCTGTCACCGCCGGCAAGATAAATCGCACGATGGCGTTTGCCGGTGCTGCGGTCGACGCCGCAACGACAGCGTCAGCCTTACTCGCCCGCCAAGCTGCAATCAACTCGCCGTTGGCACCGCTCCCCGTGCTAAGGACGTCACCATCCGGAGTAGTTA
>JBBRHB010000257.1:0-6999 GCA_038223355.1 Chloroflexales bacterium | reverse complement strand
TATATTGCCTCGATTTCTCGAATGCTTCACAAGATTGCACCGAACGAACAGGAAGAACGTCCCTATATGAGAAAGACTCAGCGCAGTCAAATGATTGAATGATCGACTGTGTAGACATGGAATAGTTTCTAAACGCATTCTCAGTAAAGACCGAGTAGAAGACACACTTCTTGCAGAAAATGGGGATTATGCGAGATATATTGAACTTTTCCGTGATGGCAAGGCCGAGCATAATGAAATATCGTTATCACAGGTCCTTGGTGAAACGCCAACTGAGGTGCGGAATATCATAAAAACGCTAGTAGAAATCGGCTTTCTTGAACAAGTCGGAGCTACATATAAGATTCCGTCGCTATACCGAGACGGGCTCGGCATTACGCAAGGCAAAGCATTTTAGCTGCCTACTGGGTAACAAGAGTACCTTATTTCTTGACTTGGTCATCTCTGCTTAACGGTTCCTCATTATGAGCTGGCTGGAGGACCATCCAACACCATTGCCGGACGTAATCGCGCTCTGCTTCGGTCACCCCATCATCGCGGCGTCCAGCGCTGCTAAAGGCAGTGGACAGCAACCATTCGGTGATTATTTTCGTTTCCTCGGCTTCAGTTACTCTATGAGAGTGGCACAGGGCGACGAATACATAAAGTATAGCAAGCGTTGGTGATATCATGTAGGTGGTACGTTCAAGCATTCTAATATAAAGGCAAAATTGTACGGTGGCAGAAGAAACCACAGTGCAGCTTGCAGTAACGCTGACCTTACCCGGCACATTGGCGCGAAGCAGAGGCACGCGGACTACTGCCGGCTGAGACATTGGAAACGCTCATTAGAGCGGAAGTGCAACGAAGCCGTATCGAGCAAATGTTTGCAGCAGCAGATCGCTTAGCAACACAAGCAACGACGCCACTAACTGAGACGGAAGTCGAAGCAGAGATTCAGGCGGTTCGTGCGAGTCGTCGCTGATACAAATATCGTAGTCTCAGGTCTCCTTTGGCGGGTAGCCCACGCTTTGTACTAGATGCAGTAGCATGCCACGCTTATATCGCACCTCCATCTTGAACCGAAACAGCCATCCATGTTTTTGCGGCTAGTCAGCACGCTAAGTCACAGCTGCCGGATCATCGAGTGACGTGGCTTCGGTCATCGCAATTGGCAGCATAGGGAGCTCGCCTGCCCCAAATGCCACTTGGGGTATAATGGCTTGCGGCGCTGCTGCCTTAATGCCCAGGACCCACGGATGAAGCGTACTCCTCTTTACGACCGCCATACCGAAATGAGTGCCAAGATGGTGGAGTTCGGCGGTTGGGAGATGCCCGTCCAATACACCGGCATCCTCGAAGAGCACAACGCCACTCGCACAGCCGCCGGCTTGTTTGACATCTCGCACATGGGACAGGTCAATGTGCGGGGCCATGATGCGCTCGCTTTTCTCCAGCATATCGCTACCCAGGACGTTGCGACCATTGGGCCGGGCTTTGCCAACTATGCCCTGATGTGCTACCCCGATGGTGGCATCGTCGACGATATTTTTATCTACAACCTGGGCGACTATTATCTCGTCGTCGTCAACGCCTCGAATACCGACAAAGACGTTGCCTGGATGCAGCAGCATGCCGCTGGCTTCGATCTGCAGCTCGACAACATCTCGCCCGACACCACCATGCTTGCGCTCCAGGGGCCGAAGGCCGAAATGATCCTGGCCCACCTTGCCCAGCCCAACGTCGCTGAGCTGCCCTTTCACGGCGTCACGCGCGGCACACTGCTCGGCCACATCCCCGCCATCATTGCCCGCACCGGCTACACCGGTGAAGATGGCTTTGAACTCTTCTTGTCCAATGACTATGCTGCTACCGTCTGGGATGCGTTGCTCGAAGAAGGCCACGCTGATGGCCTGCGACCTATTGGTTTAGGGGCACGTGACTCGCTGCGCTTCGAGCCCAAGCTGGCCTTGTATGGCCACGAGATCAATGAAGCCATCAATCCCTATGAGGCTGGCCTCGGCTGGGTCGTCAAGCTTGACAAAGGGCCGTTTATTGGAAGTGAAGCCCTGCACGCCATCAAAGCCGCCGGACCACAGCGCAAGCTCGTGGGCCTGGAAATGGTCGGTCGCGGGATTGCCCGTGGTGGTTACCTAGTGGCAACGGTCGCTGGTGAGCAGGTCGGCGAGGTAACGACCGGCATGCCCGCGCCGACAGTCGGCAAGAACCTCGCTCTGGCACTCGTCCGCGCCGATCTCGCGAAGCTCGGCACCGAACTCGACGTGGTAATCCGTGGTAAGCCGGTGCGTGCCAGGATCATTAAGACCCCCTTCTATCAAACCCGGTATAAAAAATAAAGGAGCGTTGCTATGGCCTATACCACTCCCGACCACCTGTTGTACGCCCGAACCCACGAATGGATAACCACCGAAGGTGACGAGCTAACCATCGGCGTCTCCGATTACGCACAGCAGGCCCTGGGTGATGTGGTCTTTGTAGAGCTGCCCGAAGTTGGTCAAAAGCTTAGCAAGGGCCAAATGTTTGGCGTGGTCGAGTCGGTCAAGGCGGCCTCTGATGTCTATTCACCGGTCGATGGCGAAGTGATCGCGGTCAACGAAGCGCTGCTGGATGCGCCCGAAACGTTGAACACAGCGATGTACGACGCGGGCTGGCTGGTCAAGATCCGCCCATCCAACTTCGCGGCAGATCGCGTTAATTTACTCGACGCTCCCGCCTATGAAAAACACGTTGCCGACGAGGCCAGCAAACACTAACCCCCTATCATTGAGCATTCAATTAATGTCACACTACATTTCAAATACGGACGAAGAACGCGCTGCTATGCTTGAGGCCATCGGTATCGGTGACGTCAAGGAACTCTTTGATGTTGTCCCGGAAGGGGTGCGCTTCCCTCAGCTCCATCTGCCCCCGGCCCTCTCCGAAGCCGAGATTATGCGCCAATTGGGCCGCCTTGGTCGCCTTAATAGCGATACGCAGTCGACCCTCTCTTTCCTCGGTGCCGGTGCCTACAATCACTTTGTTCCCACGGCCGTCGATGCGCTTTTACGCCGTGCCGAGTTTTACACGGCCTATACGCCCTACCAGCCCGAGATCGCCCAGGGCACGTTGCAGGCGATCTTCGAATACCAGAGCCTGCTCTGTGCTTTGACCGGCATGGATGCAGCGAACGCCTCCCACTATGACGGTGCGACAGCGGTGGCTGAAGCCGCTATCATGGCCTTTACCTCGGTCCGTAACAAACGGGCTGTGCTTGTCGCGCCCACGGTCCATCCCCACTATCGTGCCACGCTGCGGACCTATACCCAGGGGCTCGGCTTGACCGTGACCGGTGACGAAGATACTACTGGCTCGCTCGACGACTTGCTGGCGAAGATCGACGGCAACACCGCTGCTGTGATCGTGCAAACCCCCGACTTCCTGGGCCAGCTCCACGACTTAAAGCCGGTTGCCGACAAAGTGCATGCTGCCGGCGGCTTGTTGATTGCCAGTGTCGATTTAGTGGCGCTTGGGCTCTTCCAAAACCCGGGTGCAGCTGGTGCCGACATTGTGACGGGTGAGGGGCAGGGTATGGGTATCCCGCTGAGTTACGGCGGTCCCTACCTGGGTATCTTCGCCTCCAAAGACCAATACCTGCGCCGTATGCCCGGCCGTCTGGTAGGCGCGACCACCGACATGAACGGTGACGTCGGCTATGTGCTGACCCTCCAAACCCGTGAGCAACACATCCGCCGCGAGAAGGCGACCAGCAACATTTGCACCAATCAAGGCCTGATGGCCCTGGCTGCGACGATTCATATGAGCTTGCTAGGCAAAGCGGGCCTGCGCAAGGTTGCGGAGATTTGTTACCATCGCGCCCATTATGCGGCGTCTGAGATCGCCAAAATCCCTGGCTTCGAGGTCGTCGCGGCTGGACCGTTCTTTAAAGAGTTCGTCGTGAGCTCGATCCATCCGATCGATTCCTTAAATACGGTGCTCGCGAGTATGGGTATTCAAGGCGGCTATGATCTGACAGCCGACTATCCGCATCTTGGCAACGCCATGTTGGTCTGTGTAACCGAAATGAATACCAAGGAAGACATCGATCAGTTCGTGCAGGCACTCCGTACAATTTGGGAAGGGCGCTCGGATTTATGAACACCTTTGAACCTCCGATTTTTGAGCTAAGCGGCGCCGGCAAATGTGGCGTCAATCTGCCTGCCATTGATGTCCCGTTGGTCGATTTACCACAGGAATTGCTCCGTACCGATGACCTCGCCGGCTTCCCTGAGCTTAGCGAGACCGAGGTCACGCGCCACTTCACCCGTATTTCGCAGCGCAACTTCTGCATCGACACGGGCATGTATCCGCTTGGCTCCTGTACCATGAAATACAACCCCAAGGTGCATGAGGCCGCTGCACGCCTGCCCGGCTTCGCCGCCCTCCATCCGCTGACCGACCCGACTCATGCCCAGGGCGCGCTTTGGATCATGGAGCAGCTTCAAAGCATGCTTGCCGAAATCTCGGGCTTCGACGCCGTCTCCTTACAGCCGGCGGCCGGTGCTCAAGGTGAGTTCAGCGGTATCCTGGTCTTCCGTGCCTATCACCGTGCTCAAGGGGCCGATGAGCGCGTCGAGGTACTATGTCCCGACTCGGCGCATGGCACCAATCCCGCCACAGCGGCCATGGTCGGTATGCGGGTCGTTGAAGTCAAGACCGATCATAACGGCAATGTGGACCTCGACGACCTTAGAAGCAAGCTCGGTCCACGTACTGCCGGCCTCATGTTGACCAATCCGAATACCCTGGGCTTGTTTGACGAGCACGTCCAGCAAGTGGCCAACTTGGTCCATGCTGCCGGTGGCCTCATGTATGGCGATGGGGCCAACTTCAACGCCATCCTTGGTATCGTGCGACCCGGTGATGTCGGCTTTGACTACATGCACTATAACTTGCACAAAACCTTCACTACGCCGCATGGCGGTGGTGGTCCGGGCTGTGGTGCGGTCGGCTGTAAAACCTTTCTCGAAGACTATCTGCCAGGTCCCCGCGTGCGGCACATCATCGACAGTGACAAGTTCGAACTCTTTCCCCCGCCGCAATCCATTGGTCGCCTGAAGGCGTTTCATGGCAACTTCGGCATGATTATTCGTGCCTGGGTCTACATTCGCACCCTCGGTGCGGACGGCCTGCGTGAAGTGAGCGAGAACGCCGTCTTGAATGCCAACTACCTGCGCATCAAACTGCAAGATCTGTATCCTGTTGCCTACAACCGGCCTTGCATGCACGAGGTGGTCTTGAAAGGCCAGCTCCGCGAAGCGCCCGGAGCCAAAACCCTCGATATTGCCAAGCGCTTGATCGATTATGGCTTTCATCCCCCGACTGTCTATTTCCCGATATCAGTGCCCGAAGCGATCATGATTGAGCCGACCGAGACCGAATCAAAGCGTAACATGGATGCTTTCATCGCTGCCATGCGCCAAATTGCGGCTGAGGCGGTGGCCGATATCACTATTTTGAAGCAAGCGCCGACCACTGCCCCCCTCCGCCGTCTTGATGAGGTTGGGGCGGCCCGCAAACCAATCTTGAAGTATGATCCCGCGAAGTTCCGCGAGTTACGCCGCGCCCACGTAGCAGCAACCTCCAACGAGCAGCCCGAACGCCCTACGTATTAGGACGGGACTATAGGCAATGCCTAGCGGGCCAGGCTTGTCCTGGCCCGCGCGTATCTCCTTGTATCACCCCTCTATCAGAATATGGGCTCGCCATAATCAGACCATCGCGCCGTCATCATATGCATTGCGTCTACCTCCTGGTATGATCGAAAAATGCCAGGAGGTATCCCTATGAAACTTCGATATGTTATCCTCGCCGCTGCGTTTGTATTGGCCGGCTGTGGGGTTCCAGTTGAAACCGCACAGCTACGCCCGACAGCGGCCGTGAGCGACACGCAAGTTGCTGTCATTACCACGACTGCTGTACCCAACCCCACGGCGACTGCTAAGCATGCGCCAACCTTAGTTGTGGTACCGGCAGCCACCCAGCTCCCTCCCGTTCCTGCTCAGCCCGTAACGGCTGTGGCACCGACGCTGACCGTACAACCGGCCACGCCGCCCACCGTCCTGCCTACCACTGCCTCCACCACAACCGTGCCTACCACAGCTGCGACGCCTTCACCCCTGTCTCCTACCTCCCCGCCGCAGTCCGATAAGGTTATAACGCTGGATGGTCCTGCGGAAGGGCTGCAGGTCGCCGGCCATCAACTAACAGTCCAGGGCTCAACCAATTTTTGGCCTTTCGAGGCAAGCCTAACCGCGCAGATCAAAGACGCCTCTGGTCATATTATTGGCGGCGGACCGGTGATGGTCCAGGGCCAGTTGGGGCCAAACGGTACCTATAGCGGTGGCCCGTTCAAGGCCAACCTGACGTTTACACCACCCAGCACTACTCAGACCGGCACCGTCGAAGTCTTTGAAGCCAGCGCAAAAGATGGGTCGATTGTGGCCATCGCGCGCCGCTCGATCCAGCTAACGACCGAGCAAGCCACCGGCTCCATTACGCTTGATGAGCCTGCTGCGGCTGTCTCGCCCTTGCCGCTCCACCTCGCATTTCGCGGTGCTAACGGCAACGAAGTGGTGCGTGCCCGCCTGCGCTTCGCCAATGGCGCGACAATGGAAGACCACACCACCGCCGTCCAAGGCATCGGCATCATGAACATGAACTGGAATACCGAAAGCACCCCGCCGGCACTGTCCGGTCCTGCAACACTTGAAGTGCTGCATAGCGACGGTACGATTGCCACCCAACGCTCTGTAACGATCCTGGGCCAGGCCGCCACGCAGCAAGTACGGCTAGCTTGGCTGGGCGGGAGTGATACCGTCCTTGCAACTCAGTCCATCCTTCCCACAACCCAGGTTGGTACGGCGGCGTTAAACGAACTGCTCTGGGGACCGGCCGATGGCAATCTCGCCGGTTTCACAACTCAAATTCCCGGCGTCACTGCGATCATGACCGACCCCCATC
>JBBRHB010000256.1:0-7002 GCA_038223355.1 Chloroflexales bacterium | reverse complement strand
CTTGAACACGATGCTGCATGCGGTGCAAAAAGTGCGCTCGCCATTCATCCAGGATTCGTGCGCCGCCACCGCGCGCCTCATTGTCGATCGTCGCACGCCAGAAACTCAGTCGTGGCCCGGCGACCAGCAGCTGATAACCCGCGTAGTTCCAACTGTCGAGCATGCCACGTGCCTTGTCGAAGGATAGGTTCATTGCTCCGGCCTGGATACACAGCTGGCTTTTATTATCCTGGAAGGTAACTGCGTCCGCAGCCGGCCGTTCGGTTCTAAAGGTAACTGCGTCCGCAGCCGGCCGTTCGGTTCTAGAGGTAACGGGAACAGTCAGCGGGAGTTCGCATTGCGCGAAGGCGATTTCATGACCAGCGGCAGCCCACGAGGTCGCGTGGCGGAGCGTGAAGCGCAGCGTGAGATGATAGAGCGCCCCCGGGGTAGATATTAGCGGCGTGAGCGGCACCGCAATACTGGCTGACGCCCCGGGCGCGACTTGCGGCACGGCGATGTCGCCGGCAGTAAGCACGATGCCGTCTTCCGTCAGTTGCCACGACGCGTGGAGATGGTCAAGTGAAATGAAGTCATAGCGATTATGCAGGCGCACGTGCGCTCCGTCAGCGTCAAGCTCGAGCGCATCCGCATATACAGGTTCCAACACTTTCTTATATTCGATCAAGCCAGGCGAGGGGGTGCGGTCGGGGAAGAGCAGGCCATCGCAAACGAAGTTACCGTCATTCGGCTCATCGCCAAAGTCGCCGCCGTAGGCAAAGGAGACGCACCCGTCCGCTGCGGTTGTGCGGATGCCATGATCGAGCCACTCCCAGACGCAGCCTCCCAACAGCCGCTCATAGTGCCAGAAGGCATCCCAGTAGTCTTTCAGCCCACCCGGACCGTTGCCCATCGCGTGAGCGTATTCGCACAGAAAGAACGGCTTGTTCGCATACTCTGCACGGTACACACGGGGCTTGCCCTGCGGCTCTTCGCCAACATCGTCAGTGCCCGCACCGAAGGCGACTACGTTCGGCACGTTCGTATACATTTGGCTGATGACGTCGGAGACCTTGCCGTGGGCATCGCCCTCATAGTGGATCAGGAAGCCAGGATGATGCTCGCGGCACCAAGCTGCCATAGCCTCATGGTTGGCACCAAAACCCGACTCATTGCCCAACGACCACATGATCACGCAGGCATGATTTTTGTCGCGCTCGACCATACGCGTCATGCGATCAACGTAGGCCGCGCACCAGGCGGGATCACTACTTAGAAAGAACGGTTGCCGTGCGTACGTGAGTCCATGGCACTCCAAGTCGGCCTCGTCGATCACATAGAGGCCATAGGTATCGCACAGGTCGAGAAAATGTGGATGTGGCGGGTAGTGGCTGGTACGCACGGTATTGATGTTATGGCGTTTCATAAGCAACACATCTTCGAGCATGGTCGCACGAGGCAACGCGCGTCCGAGATCGGGGTGATGCTCATGCCGGTTAACACCGCGGAGCTTGATTGCACGACCATTGACGAAAAGCTGAGGACCCTTGATTTCCACAGACCTGAAGCCAATGCGCTGAGGCACAACCGCAATGACATCACCGCATTCGTTGCGTAGCGTGAGACGCATCGTGTACAAGTAGGGGTCGTCGGCCGACCACAGGCGAGGCGCATCGACTTCGGCGGTCAGTCCTGCGGCCACGGAGGGCTGACCGTCCGCCACCACCACAACATGGGCCGCGACACCCGGCAAGTGCCGGGTGTCCGCATCGAAGAGCTGAAGTTCGAGTTGGTAGCTTCCCTGCGCATCGGCTTCGGTTGTCACGAATGCCTCTACGTGCAGACTGGCGGCGCGTACATCAGCATGGAGGCCCGGTGAGACCTTCATATCCCACAGTGCGACAGAGGGCGCAGCCAGCAGCGTCACGTCACGGAAGATGCCTGAAAGCCACCACATATCTTGGTCTTCGAGATAACTGCCGTCGCTCCACTGGTAGACACGCACAGCGAGCAGGTTCTGGCCGGGACGAAGGTACAAGGCGACATCGAACTCAGCCGGCATCCGGCTGCCTTTGGAGAAGCCAACCGCATGGCCGTTGATGGACACTTCAAACGCGGAGTCCACGCCGTCAAAGCGCAGGATCAGGCGGCGACCGATCCACGTTGCGGGTACAAAAAAGTGGTGGCGGTAGCTGCCGGTCGGGTTCTCGCTCGGCACATGTGGCGGATCGATCACAAAAGGATACTCAACGTTCGTGTAGTGCGGATGGCCATAGCCGTGCATCTGCCAGTTGCTCGGCACGGGCAGATGATCCCAGGCAGCAGCGTCAAACTGCTCAGCAGCATAGTCTAGGGCTGCCTCGACCGGCGTCGCAGCGTACTGGAAAGCCCAGATGCCGTTCAGTGAGAGTTCCCACAGCGAGCTTGCACCGGCTTGAGCGGACGTTTCATCAGGGTAGGTGGCGAAGCGGGCGCGGGCCGGCAGGCGATTGCGGTGCAGGACGAGGTGGTTCTCCCAGTCTGGACGAGCCGAAGCAGGTGCGTGATCGATGGGCGATGGCTGAGGAGTAGGAACCATAATGATTGTATTCCTTATGACTATGCTTGCGCCCCGCGTTCCCACAGATTTATGACGTCGGCACGGCGTTGTTCCGGCGTTATGCTCAGTTGCACAAGCCGACCGTTTTCAACGCGGCCGGCCACCACAGTATTCTGCGGAGCATGCAGTTTGAAAGCAACATCCCAGTCCCGGGGCCAGGCCGGCAGCAAGTAGATGACGTCGCCATTCGTCTGCAGCAGCATTTCTTGGAGACCGATCATTCCTGATCCGCCCCAATTGTGGTCAGGAAGCCAATCATGACCAGGACCCCAGAACGCGGGGAAACGGCATGTTCCATCGGCCAGTTTGCGGACGGTGATCTCCGCCGCCTCGTCGGTCAAACCTAGCCGGGCGCAGAAAATCGAATCTTGATGCCAACTGATGTGATCTTTCTGCTCCGGAATATCCGTTCCGAAGTGCCACGTGTCAACGGCTACCTGGAGATCAGGACGGCCAATACCATATTGCTCATAGGGGAAAACGGGGTAAAGCTGGGGGATCTCCACATTGATGATCCCGGTCCAGTGCTCCGCCGGAGCTATCGTTTGTTGCCCGTCCTTCTCGCGGAACGACAGGGGCGGAATGCGGTTCAGCAGTTCCCGATAATATGTTTTTTTGTCCGCAGTGAGGTACGGCTCCGGTAAATCCAGAATGGCGCGTATGGTTGCGTCGAGCGCTGCCACCAAGTCGGCGGGATTGAGGGCCAGCTTATATGTCTCGCACGCGGTGGAAGGAAACAGTACCAGCTTGCCGTTTTCGTCCAGCTTATGGAGTGCCTCCAGTTTATACATGTACTGATAGTGCTCGTCAAAGAAACGGATGGAGCTTTCGATAAGCGGCATGTACGCGTAAATATCGGAGCCACTGTAGCCATGGTATTTCATGATCATGTAGGAAAATTCCAACTGATTCACGTAATGATATTTAATCCATGGCGATATCTGTTCGGTTGAGTCAAGAAATGGGGTTCGACAGTGGACCTTGTCTGGGCTGCCCGGCCAGCCCCAGGTCCAGCCGTTGGGCAAGCCGAACGACTCTAGCTGTTCGGTAAAGGAACATCCCGCGTGGCCCCAATAGACGTTTGTCCGAAGCTCGGCATTGGATAATGCCCGCTTATAGAAGTCGAACTGTGGTCTCATTAAGTCAAAATCGCCGCTCTTGAGCAAGGGCCAGTAGACCAGGCGCTGATTCTGGGCTGTGAACGAACCGCCGCCCCAGCGACGGAAATCGGGCGTCTCCGTTTCCCAGCCTTGTTCTTCTAGCACATAGCAGGGATCGACGGTAAAGAGGCCACCGTTGAATTTCGTCGGATATTCGCCGTAGGCGTTGCAGCCCAGCATATAACGAAAGAGGGCATAGTTCCTGCCGACCTGCCATGGCTTGCGATCCGCCAGACGCTTGTCTGGATCAATGGTGATCGAGCTCCGCTGCCAGAATTGCTGCCACCATTCGCGGGAGGAGGTTCGCGCGCTGTCTACGTCATGTTCGGCATCACGGATCAATTCATCCAGCTGCTCCTGCCACGCCTCAACGGTTTCCGCCTGCGCACTATGGAGATACAGGGCGGCATGGTGGTGCTCGTTGGGCTGCTCACTGGCGAGCTTCCATGAAGTGTGGGCCGTCTGGATATAGCAGCCCTCTTCCGTCCCCACGGCCTGCATGCCCTGCCCGCGCATGAGACCGCCGAACGTGAGGTTGACCTGCGGATTCCATAGCTGATCCTTGTAGGCCTCTAGCCCCTGCTCTGCGACTACTTTGTCAAAAATGAGGGCATCACTTCGGTTACGGTGATAAAACACAAGATCATTGCCGACAAACTGCACATGGTCGGGCTTCGTCGTCACGGTACCGGGATAACCCACTGTGCTCAAGCTCGCCATGCGCCGGTCGGGAGGAACGTCGCGCTCCGTCGTCCGCCAATTCTCATACTGCAGCTCAGCATGGAGCGGCCGATTGCTGTCGACCTCCAAGTGAATAACGGGGCGGAAGACCTCCACCCAAAGACTCACGATTGCGACCAGCCCATCTGGAGTTGTTCCCGTGAGTTCGGCGTAGCCTTCCACGAGCTTCAATTCCTGTCTGAATATCGCACCTTCCTGGAATGGATTAGGGTCAAGCCTCAGCCTGACCCGACCAAGCTTCAGCATCTGATTGTTCTCGTCAAAGCTGCCGCTGCGATCTATGTAGAAAAGTAACTCGCCGTTTTCGACCCAGAGATTCAAGCCGATGTCATGGCCACCCACCGGCATACTTCCGCCGGCATGCTTGCTCTGCGAAGCCCAAACAACGTTGTACGGTGCGAGTTCCTGCATGATGCCTGTCATCCTCCGCTTCTTAACTATAGAGGCGCGATCACCACCTTGAGCTTCAACAGCCGCGCGCCATGTGGTGGTACGAGCGCCACGCAGCTTTGCTCGTAATTGCCGAGCGCTTCGCGGCTCCACAGATCATGCACGTTGACCTGCCCATACAAGCCCAGCTTCTTGAATGGTGTCTCGATGCGCACCGCCGTGCTGCCGGTGTTGAAGACGGCCAGATAGGTGCTGCCATCTTCATCTTCGGCCGTCCAGGAGATATGCAAACCGTAGCGGTACAGCTGCCGGTTGGAATGGGAGTGGTTCAAGATCCGAAGGACGTCCGGATTCGTCAGCAAGTTGAGCGTCCACACATCATTATCACGCAGTTCACAACCAACCATTAGTGGTGAGCGAGCGATACACCACAAGGTCATCATCGTGATCTGTTCGTCCGGCGTAAAGCGCGTCCAGCGGTCGCCTCGCGCATGTTCGATCGAGCGAATCGCTAAATGACCCAGCGGCAGCATATCTGCATCCGGCCAATGTCCAGCTCCAGCATGGCGACTCCAATGCTCGCATTTCTCAAATTCGTCGTAGAGATCTTCCCACCGATCCCAGTAATCACCGGTCATACGCCACATATTGGCGTTGGCTTTCAGATGCTCGACTTCCTCTAGCGGGGCCGGACCTGGCGACAGGCTGAGCACGATTGGTCTTCCGCAAGTATCAATGGCGTTGCGTACGAGTTCGACCTCGCCTTTGGCGTAGGGAAACGACATATCGTCAACTTTGATCAGGTCAACGCCCCACTCGGCATAAAGCTGAAACAAGGAGGTGTAATAGGCCTGTGCCCCGTCTTTGACCGGATCGACGCCATACATGTCCGTGTTCCAGGGACAGAGCGAAGAGGGATGTGCGATCTCCCGAGCCGTGATCGTCGTCCCTAGGATCGGTGTGTTCCGATGAACCGCTTGGCGCGGGATGCCGCGCATGATGTGGATCCCGAATTTCAGCCCGAGTTGGTGGATCTGATCGGCCAAGGGCTTGAAGCCGGCACCGCCTGCAGCGGAAGGAAAGCGGTTGGCCGCGGGGATCAAGCGGGAGTAGCCATCCATTTCGAGGGGCACAAACGGTCGATATTGTGAGGAGTTGGCGTCGGGCTCATACCATTGAATGTCGACCACTACATACTCCCAGCCGGAGGCTTTCAGGTGCGTTGCCATGTAGTGCGCGTTGCCGAGCACCTCTTCCTCCGTCACGCTGGCACCATAGCAATCCCAACTGTTCCAGCCCATAGGTGGTGTCATAGCAACTTGCGTATCCACAAAAGCTCTCCTTGATCCGTGATGGCGGCTACCGGTAGGTCACCCATCCCCTGCCAGCACGATACTATATTGCTCACCCGCACGGGCCTGAAACGATACAACATTGGGCGCAACGTGCTCGTTCTCGATCAGACCATCAGCTGCTAGGAGCTTGATCGGTACACTCGCACGCACTAGGCATGGACCATCGTGCCGGGAGCGAATGCTGGCCTCGGCGAGGCGACCGTCCCGCCAAGCAATGTCTAGCTCAAAGCCACCCCGGGCGCGCAGGCCGGTGACGTGGCCACTCGGCCAAGCAGTAGGCAGGGCTGGGAGCAGGACGATCTCGCCGGTGTGGCTCTGCAAGAGCATCTCGGCGATGCCGGCGGTTGCGCCGAAGTTGCCGTCGATCTGGAAGGGTGGGTGGGCGTCAAACAGGTTCGCGTAGACGCCGCCCTGATGCATGTTGGTCTCGGTCGTCTCGACGAGCGTCAGCATATTAGAAAGCATGCGGTAGGCATGATCACCATCCTGAAACCGCGCCCAGAAGTTAATCTTCCAGGCCATTGACCAGCCGGTCCCACCGTCGCCACGCAGCTCAAGGGAGCGCCGCGCGGCAGCAAAAAGCGCCGGTGTTGCCGCTGTGAACTGGCGACCGGGGTGCAGGCCGAAGAGATGCGACGTGTGGCGGTGGTGGTCCTCGGGATCGTCCCAGTCTTCTGACCATTCCTGCAATTGGCCGAGTCGTCCAACCTGCGGGGGATAGAGTCGCGCGCGTGCTGCTTCCAGGCGAGCCCGGAAGGCGGCGTCGATCCCAAGCACC
>JBBRHB010000255.1:0-7015 GCA_038223355.1 Chloroflexales bacterium | reverse complement strand
CGATCTCCGGGCCGGTGTATACCAGTAATGTCCCGAACGCATCGATTTACAATATCACGACCGATCAAAGCAACGTCTTCTTCTTTGAAGATCAGCCAATTCCCTGCTCACCACAGCCATGCTTCCCAGCGCACAACTACGTGCTCTACCGCACTGCACGCAGCACCGGCACCACCGCCGCTCCGTTGTATGCGTTCAGCAGCTTTGCCAGTGGTGTGCCCGGTGGCCTGACGCAGGACGGTGACTTCCTCTTCTGGCAACTGAACGGTGCGCTGCTCGAACTACCCAAAAACGCGAGCGCGCTCCCGCTGACGAATATGCGGGCGACGGGCCTAGAAATCACCCAGGGTATTCAGAGTCTAAACAACACTGTCATTCTAGTGCAGAACAAGCGTACCTTCGTGCGCTTCTATGTACAGTCGGACGGTCCACCGGTGCCGGGCGTGACCGCCACGCTCTATGGCTCTTCGCAGCTTGGTGGCTTTGCAGGCGCGCCACTCTACCCGGTCAACAGCGTGGGCAATCGGCTTACCGTCTTGCCCGCACCAAATCGCAACAACCTCAACGATAGCTTTGTCTTCGAACTGCCCTGGAACTGGACGACTGTCAGCGATTTGCAACTGTCGGCGGTCCTTAATCCCTATCGCATCCCACTACAGCAGGACTATAGCAACAATGCCACCGCTGCCGGTCCCTTCGCCTTCCAGACCTCGCCCCGCCTGGCCGTTCAGTTCGTGGCATGGGGCTATACCATCAACAACCAGACCTACTATCCACGGCTGGCCGGCGATATTGTGCAGACCTATTCCTGGATCAGGCGGGCTTACCCGCTGGCCAGTAGTCCGGGCTTCTCGACTGACCCGTCACCCGGCTTCCGGCCCAACCTCTGGTTCGTTAATGACGACCAACTCGGCGCAAAAGTTAACCAGACGGCATCCGAATGCACGAATAATCTGTGTGCGAGTGCGTATACGAACGCTCAGATGGCCTCGCTGCGCGTAGAGAACGGTTTGAGCAATAGCCTCTTCTTCTATGGCATGATTTCGGATGCGGGCGGCACCTTCCCGCGTGGGCAAGCCTGCTGTGGAACGAACGTGTCGAGCGGACCTGCCGGTATCCCCGGACCAACGAGTTTGGGCAACGGCTGGGATACCGATGGAACCTATGGCGACTGGTACGCTGCCCATGAGATCGGCCATACGCTCGGCCGTGGTCATCCGGGGGCCAGCCCGTGCAGCAAAGATACCAACGGCAATTGCATCGGATACTGTAGTTCCATCGCGGGTGATCTGAGCTATCCCTACAACGGCGCGGCCATCGGGCCGGGCGATAACAGCATCGAAGGCTTCGATGCCGGCGATCCTGATCGCAATATTAACATTGCTCGCGCAGTCTATCCCAGCTCGATTTGGACCGACGTCATGAGCTATTGCTCGAATCAATGGATCAGTGACTACACCTATAAGGCCATGTACGACTACATGATCGCCCACCCCTCGAGTCCTGCTCGCGCGTCCGCTGCGGCACCGCTTACCGGCGATTGGCTTAGCGTCTTTGGCAGCATCCAGCCCGTCGCAGCTACCGCGCAACTCTTCCATGTGCGCCACCTCCAGACGGTCGGCAGTATCCCGCCGCGTGTGCCGGGCCCGTATAGTATTCGGCTCCTCAATGCACAAGGTGGGGCGACCGACTACCCGTTTACAGGCGACACCGGCGACGATTCCAATCCACCCACTGTGAGCTTCGGGCAGGTCGTACCTTTTGTGACCGGCACACGCACCGTCCAGATTGTGCGGCTCGCCGACGGGCGCATCATGGCGGCCCAAGCCATCAACCCTGATCCACCGGTGATCGGCCAGGTGGCTCTCGTAAATGCGCCGTCACCCGTCGTGGGGACGGTCACCCTCGGCTGGACGGCGAGCGATCCTGACCACGCGGCCCTAACCTTTGATGTACTCTATAGCCGCGATCAGGGTGCCTCCTTCCAGCCGCTAAAACTGCATGTCACCGGCACCAGCACAGCGATCGATACCAGCAGGTTGGGTGGTGGCACCGGACTGCTGCGGGTCGTCGCCAGTGATGGCGTGAACAGCGCACAGGCGCAGAGCGCACCTTTCACGATGGCTGTTAAACCACCAATGCCCACCATCTCCACGCCGGGCGATGGCGGCCACTTCCACTACGGCCAGTTGATTAACTTCAGTGGAGCCGCCGAGGATCTTCAGGATGGCAGCGTCGCCCCAACGAATTTGCACTGGAGTAGCGACGGAAGCCCAATCGGCACCGGCGCGCTGCTCTCGTTTACCAATTTCAACGTCGGCCAGCATACCATCATGCTGACCGCCACGAATAGCGCGGGGCTGTCGGCGAGCAGCAGCATAATCATCACCGTCGACGACGATCTCAGTTTACCCGGGCCGACGCTTACGGTAGGACCTGGCCAGGTCGGGTGGCAGGTCGCACCGGGCACCACCGCAACACAGACCGCAGCCGTAGTCATCGACAACAGTGGCAGCGGCACGTTGAGTTGGACTGCAACCTCGGATGCATCATGGCTAACGCTTAGCGCAGCAGGCGGAACGGCACCCAGTACGCTCACCCTGCAAGCCACCCCTGGCGGCATCGCCAACGGCTCAACCCTGGTAGCCACAGTGACGATTAACAGCCCTGCGAGCGGCAGCCAACTGGCCCAGCAGGTGATCGTGCACGTCACACTGGCAGCCGGCAACGTGCACGATCCGATCGGTGGCCTGCTATCGCCGCCTCGCAAGATCTTTGTACCACTGCTCCGGCGGTAACGTCCGCAGCACACTGGCATGGGGTGAGCTTATTCAGCACCATCCCATGCCCGTCGTATCTAAAACCCCCGCTTCAACGACTTGACAAATCTATATTGTAGCGTTAGACTGACGTCCTAAGGACGTCAGTCTAACGCCATTTACTAAATATATATGCAAAAAACAGCGTCTCGGGCAATCTTAGAAGGATTGGCTGATGAGCAGCGTCGGGCCTTTGCTGATTGGCGCGCACTCATAGTATTGCGACGCGCCACCTTCTCCTTACCGAAACAACACCGTCGATGGTCACACCTTCCAAAAAGCACGTTGGATATGCTCCCCACACTACGTCATATGGAGCAACGCGACGAAATAGCCTCGGTACGGGAGCTAAGACATGTTTACCAGGTAACCGTCCCTTACGCCATGCTCGCTCCTCTTGATGAGTATGAGATTCTGATGGAGGCTCACCCCTATTGCACCCTAAGTCATGCTTCTGCATTTAGCTTTCATAGCTTGACCGGCGATATAGAGCAGGAAATTACGGTAACAACGGCATCAAAAACACCGGCCGGTCTGCTTCCATCGGGGACAGTTATTGAGGATTGGGAGGGCTTGAGCTTGCCAGCGGGCACCAAGACCCTACAGGTTTTGGATCGCCCGGTTACGTGGAGCCAGGTGGAAAGCCGCCATTATTTCGGCATTAATGAGTATCACCGCTTTGGATACCCGCTCCGCGTTACTAATCGTGAGCGAACTCTTTTAGATGGCTTGCGCAGCCCAGATCTATGTGGCGGCTTAGAGAATGTTTTGCGAGCTTGGGCATTGAGTCGTGATGTGCTCAGCATAGATACGCTCGTTGAATATGTTGATCGCCTCGATATCAATGTTTTGCGGCAGCGAGTTGGCTTCATCATAGATACCCTTGGCATCTCCCATCCGATCCTTAAACAATGGCAGCGTTTAGCAAAGCGCGGGGGGTCAAGTAAGCTACTTGGCTCTGCACCTTATTCTACCGGTGATGGAGTAGCGCAGTTTAGTGAGGAATGGAAGCTCGCCATTAATGCTCCTATTACAGCACTACAAGCAGCTGAAGGGTGATGCTTAACTATCCTTCAAACTTTTCTGACATCCGTAACTGGTCCATCAATCACGGCGTCACCATCAATGAAGGACGTCTACGCTTTGCTCAGTACGCCATACTCCGCGCCATTGCAGCTTCTCGAAAACTGAGCACGATGCTTGTCTTTAAGGGCGGTAATGCTCTCGACTTCGTTTGGCAGCCGAATCGCAGCACGCTTGATCTTGATTTCTCTGTGGATATGACCGTCGTAGGACTGCGTTGGAATTCTGAACAGTTGGGCGATGTGCTAAAGGCTTCCTTAGGAGAAGGCTTACAGGTTACAACGGAACAGTTGGGTATTGTCTTCGCGATTCATGGCATTAAGCAACAGCCGCCCGGCCCGGATAAGACGTTTGTTACCTTTGAGATACGAGTGGGCTACGCACTTCCAGATCAAGCTCCATTAATAAATCGCATGTCATTCGGTATACGGAGTGCCCAGGTTATACCGGTTGAAATCAGCTTAAACGAACCGATTTGCGCAGATCAAAGTATTGATGTCCAAGCGGGAAATAGGCTTCGCGTTTGCACGCTGGAGGATATCATTGCCGAGAAGCTTCGTGCTTTACTTCAACAGCCCATTCGAAATCGGCGCAGGCGGCAGGACTTGCTTGATATTGCTATGCTGCTCGGCGAGCAGCCTAATCTTGACCATGCAAGGATCGCAGAATTTTTGCAACGCAAGTCGGTTGAACGAGAGGTACCTGTTTCTCGCGCAGCTTTCCGTAACCCTGAAGTGGCACAGCGAGCTGAATATGATTATGCCGCCCTCAGTAAAACGACCCGCAACGTATTTATTCCCTTCGAGCAGGCAATTCAGATTCTCCTTACCTTCATAGACACTCTGCCTATTCCCGAGGAACTTCCTGACGTACACCTTTAAATTCGCTTAATCCCCCCCTTTCCTACAATTAAAAACACGATTTGTCTGCTCATCACCATCTTCGCCAATCCGCCGACCAGCGCTCACCTCCTCATCAGGTGCATGTGGTCAAAACTCTCTTGCTTGTTACGAACAAATGTTCTATACTTCCTATGTTCCAGTTTGCCATGTTGGTAGTCGCGCCTAGACCAAGGAGTTGACGCTATGCCTGCTTCGCCACGCCCGTCCCACCGCCCCCCTCTATCATTGATCCCATTGATCCGTTCAAAACCTGAAATCGCATCCTAAAGCCCTAAATCGCGCACTCTTTACGGAACAATGACCGGCCTTTTATCCCTTCCCAAAGCTATAAACACCACCCGTTCTTGATCCAATGTGCAAATAAAAAAAGGATTGCTAACAATGCCCTTTCAAAAAGGTCAATCTGGAAACCTGAGTGGACGACCGTCCGCCACGCCCGAAGACCAGCACGAGAGCGTGTTGACCACACACTTCAATGCGGCAGCCGAAGCTCGAGTCATCAAAGCCATCATCCGTGCTGCCCAACGCGGCAACGTTCGCGCCGCGAATTGGTTGTGGGAGCACAAATACGGCAAAAACATCGCCGACCCGTCCGGACCCGTTACCATTGTTGTAAAATATGTGGACGATATGGAGCCGTAGCCCAGGTGTCTGAAACTTTGCCGACATCTCTACAGTTCCCTTGACTGTGCCGTACAGGAGGAACAGTTTGCGTATCACCGACGTTACAACCATCAAACTCCGCTTTCCCATGCAGGTCCCAATGGCCGATGCCATCCACTACATGCCCGATCGCCCCACCCTCCTCGTCCAAGTGCACACCGATAGTGGCCTCGTTGGCTTAGGCGAAGCCGCTGCCTATGGTGGCTTTCTCGAAAGTATTGAGGCGCTGATCACCGGTGAGCTACGGGCCACGATTCTTGGTCACGACCCCTATAACGTCGAGCAGTTGTGGGCCAAGATGGCCACTCGTGCCCAGCAGCGCGGGCGACGCGGCATGCTCATGATGGCGATCAGCGGCGTCGACATCGCCTTGTGGGATATCATCGGCCAGGCCACCCACACGCCCCTGTACCGGCTGCTGGGCGGCTACCAGGAGCAGTTACCTGTCTATGCCTCGGCCGGCTTTTACGCCCAAGCTAAAGGTGTCCAACAACTGGGCGAAGAGGTCGCAGGCTACGTCGAACACGGCTTTCAGTGTGTGAAGATCAAGGTGGGCCGCCAGCCCGATGCCTTGCTCAACCCGCTGCACCAGATGCCGGCTCTTGATTATGCGACGGTGTCTTTTGAGGAAGATGTGGCTCGCGTGCAAGCGGCGCGCCAAGCTCTTGGTCCCACGCGCAAGCTTGCCATCGATGCCAATAATGCTTGGACGCCCTCGCTCGCGCTCAAATTCATGGAGGCCGTCAAAGATCAAGATATCTACTGGCTCGAAGAGCCCGTCGCGACCGACGATCTCGATGGCTCAGCCTTAGTCGCCCACCAGCTAACCACCCCGGTTTCCGGCTACGAAACCGAAACGGGCCTCCCCGGTTTTCGTGATTTGATTACCCGTCACGCCGTCGATATCGTCCAGCCCGATGTCATCTGGACCGGCGGCATTACCGAGTGCCGCAAAGTTGCCGCGCTCGCCCAAGCCTTCGGTCTGCCGGTAATCCCCCACGTCTTCTCCTCAGCAGTCGCCACCATCGCCAACATGCACTTTATCGCCTCAATTCCCAACGGTAGCTGGCTGGAATGGGATCAAAATCCCAATGCACTCCGCTCCGAACTCTTCGAGGAGCCGTTAACCGTGGATCCTACCGGCCACGTCCGGCTACCAGATCGACCGGGACTTGGTGTTACACTGAACCAGACCACAGTTGATCGCTATCGCATCGACCGGCATCGCACTTAATGCAGTCGCTCTGAACTTTAGACTAAAATGCGTGCAAGCTCAGGGAGGAGCGAAGGGTGATGGAGCAACACCAAACGGCGCTGATCAGCCTGAACCCATTTGAGGCCCGTACTGCGGCAGCGATCTTCGCTCGCCTGTTTCCCGGTGGTGAAGATGGTCCGGGCGCGCCTGAACTCGGCGTACTGACCTATGTTGATCGCGCCTTGGCCGGAGCCTACCGCGACAAAGCGGAGGTATATCGGGTTGGCTTGGCGACCTTTGATCAGGTGGCCCACCGGCGCTTTAGCCGGCCCTTTGCTGCCTGCGACGTCGCA
>JBBRHB010000254.1:0-7053 GCA_038223355.1 Chloroflexales bacterium | reverse complement strand
GGGCGTACAGGCTATGAAGTATTGCGCGAGGAGCGGGGAGTCTTGCTCCAACGGGCGCACAAAGCGGCGGAGTTGGCGCAAGGGCTGGCGGCAGCTCCGCGCTACCAGGCTGGCTCCTATCCGATCATTATGGATTATGCGATGGCTAAGGGGCTGGCGCATGAAGCTTTTGGACATGCTGCCGAAACCGATGGCTTACGGACTTCGATTCTTGGCCGTGCAGGTGTGCTTCGCCGGGGTGAACAGTTCGCCGCCTCAATCGTCTCGATCATTGACGAGCCGCAGGTCGGTGATCATGCCTACCAGCCGTATTCACCTAATGGGGTGGCACGCGGTCGGGCGACCATCCTCGATCACGGGGTGTTGCGCGCAGGGCTGGCCGATGTTTTTTCGGCGGCTGCGGCCGGTGTCCCTGTTATTGATGCAGCGCGCGCCCAAAGTTATGGCTCCGTCCCCGTCCCGCGCATGACCAATATCCGCATCGAGCTCCCCGAGCCCTACCCGCTCGCCGGGCGTTTCGAAGGGCAAACGCCGGACTTGGTGCGGCAGGCACTGCTCAATGCTGGCTTGCTCCAGGCAGGGCAGCCGGTGATCTACCTGACCGGCTATAAAGGTGGACAGGTCAATCCTGCGACCGGTGATTTTGTCTTCAACTGCGCTGCACTCTATGAGCTGCGGCTAGAAGGTATCCGCCTCTATCAGCCCAGTATCTTCAGTGGCCAAGCGTTGGCGGCCTTGCAGGCGATCCGGGCTGGCTTCGGTCCTTTGCAGCTTGACGCGATCGGCTTCTGTGGCAAGGCCGGGCAATCAGTACCTTCGTCGGGCGGTTCGCACTACTTCCTGTATCTCGACGCTCATCCTGCGGTGCAGATCGGTGGACGGTAACAGCGCTCAAATTTGTAGCACCTTAACGAAGTTCGTAGGCCCATGTTCAGCCACTGGGTGCCCACCTGTCAGCACGACATAGTCGCCTGGCTGCGCATAGCCAAGTGCTGGCAGCTCGCGGCGAATAAAGCTATCGACCTCGTTCAAATGATCGAGTTCCGGCGACACACACGGTTGCACGCCCCAGTAGAGAGCTACACGTCGGGCAATCTCCTCGGACGGCGTGATCGCAATGATTGGTACCTTTGGGCGGTCGGCGCTGACCAAGCGAGCGCTATAGCCCGACTGGGTAAAGGCGACGATCGCAGCAACCCGCAGTGTTCCAACAATCTCACGCGCTGCATGTGAGATCGCAAGCGACGAATCGGCGTGGTCGTGGGAATGACGCAGGCGGTGCATAGCATCGATCTGTTGTTGGTAGCGACTACTCTGCTCGGTCGTCCGTGCAATGCGCGCCATCATTTCGACGGCTTCAACCGGGAATTGACCGTTCGCGGTTTCTCCACTCAACATGACGGCATCAGTGCCGTCGAAGATCGCGTTGGCGACATCGCTTGCTTCGGCGCGCGTGGGCCGCGCATTCTGGATCATCGACTCTAACATCTGGGTCGCGGTGATCACCGTCACATTATGACGGGCCGCAGTCGTAATCAAGTCTTTTTGGACGATCGGCACCTGCTCAGGTGCCATTTCGACCCCCAAATCGCCCCGCGCTACCATGATGACGTCGGTCGCCTCCATGATCGCGTCGATCTCTTCCAGTGCTTGGGGCTTTTCGATCTTTGCGACAACGGGCGTACGCTTGCCCGCCGCCGCAATCAGCTGTTTGAGTTTCTGCACATCGCTGGCATGGCGCACAAATGACATCGCGACATAATCGACATCGTGGGCCAAGCCCCATTGCAGGTCGGCCTCGTCCTTAGTGGTAATAGCACTGGCACTGACGGCCGTACCGGGTAGGTTAATCCCTTGTTTCTCGCGCAATGCGCCGCCATAAACGACTTGAGTGAGGCACTCGCCCGGCCGCACGCCCGTGACCCGCAGCTCGATCAGCCCATCAGACAGCAGAATGGACTCCCCCGGTCGTACGTCGTCGGGTAAAGCGGCATAAGTTGTCGAGACCTGCCGTTCGTCGCCTTCACAGGGCGTTGTGATAATGCTGAAGGGGGCGCCGACCTGCAGCAGGACCGGCATGCCGCCTTTAAGCGTCCCCGTGCGGATTTTAGGGCCTTGCAAGTCCTGCATGATGGCTACGTTCCGCCCAGCATTTTGTGCTCCTTCACGGATTCGTCTGACGCGGTCGCCATGATCATCATACGTGCCATGCGAGAAGTTCAAACGGAAAACGTCGACGCCGGCGGCGATGAGTTGAGCAACACGATGTGGGCTATCGCTGGCCGGGCCCAGTGTTGCAACAATTTTGGTACGCCGAAGGTTTGTGTTTGTCATGGTACATCACCCACCTGTATGCTCCCTTTGATCTTGTCGAACAATCCGGCATGAATACCGGTGACGTTGCGCAGGTCGCCGATTGCAGCAAACGGCCCATGCGTTGTGCGATAGTCAATGATCCGCTGCGCAAGTACGCGGCCAATGCCCGATAACGTGGCAAGCGTTGCCGCATCGGCGGTGTTAATGTTGATATGCGTTGGTGAAGTCGTGCCACTAGTGCTGGCGTTTACAAGCGCCGAGGTACCTGTCTCGCCCACACGTGGCACGTGTAGCTGCTGTCCATCCGTGAGATGCGCTGACATGTTAATCGCTTCGCGGTTCGCGTTAGGAGCCAGACCACCGGCGACCTGCACTGCATCCTTTACGCGCGCGCCCGCCGGCAAGAAATATAGGCCCGGTTGCTGCACGGCACCGATTACATCGACGCCTAGCGGTGGGATCGTCGCCTGCGCCGCCTCGGTCGGATCAGCCGGCTCACCAAAGCTCGGGAGTTGAGTAGCAGCGTCAGGCGGCGTAAGGATCTTTAGCGGCGTTTGCTGGCTGTGCCACCACCAAGCGGCGAGCAAGACGCTCACAATAATAGCGCCCGTCAGCAATTTACGGCGATGAATGGGATCGAGCACGATCCGGACCATATATCCTCAGTAGCACTATGCGGTACCAAGCGAATCGGCTCGTCAACGGGTGGCTTAGAAAGTGGTGGGCCATCTAGGATTTGAACCTAGAACCAGCCGGTTATGAGCCGGATGCTCTAACCCTTGAGCTAATGGCCCCTTCCTACGAGCGCGATCATACCATAAAGCGGGTGGGGCGGCAATGGCTTGACGCTCAGCACTGTCACCGCTACCATGCGTGGTATGAAGAGATGCATAGCGCTGATCGGCCTCAGTGGCAGTGGTAAATCGACACTAGGTGAACAATTAGCCCGGCGTTTGGGTTGGGGTTTCATCGATACCGATAAGTGGATCGAGGCGCGGGCTGGGGTGCCGATTGCCACCATCTTTGCTGAACAGGGTGAAGCAGCATTTCGTGAGTTGGAGGAGGAGGCGATGCGGTCGGCCTGCCAACCTATGACTGTAGTAGCGACTGGCGGCGGCTGTGTTGAACGGTCTGCCAATTACGTGCTGTTGCACGAACAGGCCGCCGTCATCTGGTTACGGGCACAACCAGCAGCGCTTGTGAGACGTTTGGCCGGATCGGGTGATCGTCCGCTCCTCAACGGCGACCGCTTGGCTATCCTCGATCGGCTGGCGCAACGTCGCGATTCGCTCTATGCTGCGCTGGCAGATTTGAGTGTTGCGGTCGATCAGTTGACAGCACCAGAAGTGTTGGCGGAGGTTGAGCACTGGGTTAGGCAAGGACACGTCATGCAGGATGTGATGGTGCGGACGCCGAGTGGTAGTTATGGCGTTGTCGTCGGGCCGGGTGTGATCGAGCAGTTGCCGTTACGGTTAGGGGAATTGGGTCTCCAAGGCCGCGTCTGGATTGTGAGCGATAGCCACGTGTTGCCACGCCATGGCAGCCGGGTAGAAAACGTGTTGCGCGCGGCCCACATGCCGGTAGCCTCGTATGCGATGCCGGCCGGCGAAGCATATAAAACCATGCAGACGGTTGGTATGCTCCATGATTGGCTCCTCGCCCAAGGTGTCGAGCGCGGGGACGTGGTGTTAGCTCTTGGTGGCGGCGTGGTTGGGGATGTGGCGGGCTTTGTAGCGGCCACGGTATTACGCGGCATTGCCGTGATTCAAGTGCCGACCACGGTGCTTGCGATGGTTGATAGTGCTATCGGGGGCAAGACCGGCGTCGATCACCCGGTGGGCAAGAACCTGATCGGCGCGTTTCATCAGCCACGGCTGGTCTTGTCTGATACGACGCTGCTCGCGACACTACCTGCGGTAGAACGCACAGCGGGCTGGACCGAAGCGCTCAAACACGGCATGATCGGTGATGCGACCCTGTTCCACGATCTTGCCGCACAGGTTCGCCAGCTTCAGGATCTTCAGGAACCCCATCTCACCGATCTGTTACGCCGTGCTGCCGGCTTCAAGGCGCGGATTGTGAGTGCCGATGAGCGGGAGGCCGGTGATCGTATCCTGCTGAATTATGGCCATACCATTGGCCATGCCCTCGAGGGGTGGAGCGAGTACCGCATTCGCCATGGTGAGGCGGTTGCAATTGGCATGTGTGTGGCAGTCGGCATTGCGCACGAGCTAGGGTTAGTATCGTCGGAGGTGGTCGCAGAGCTGCGGGACGTACTGGCGAGCTTTGGTCTGCCCACCGCCGTCCCGCACGACGTAGATGCCGAGGATCTTATGGCGCGTACCGGGAGCGACAAGAAGGTACGAAATCGCCGCGTCCAGTGGGTCTTACCGACCGCTATTGGCGCTATGACGGTGCGCCAAGATGTGCCGGATGAGATCGTAATCCAGGTGCTGCGGGCTTGCACAGAGCACTAGATGCTCATTCCCACTCTAAGCCCTGCTCCCCAACCGGTGGTCGTGGCGCACGGAAACGTGCTTCCTGGAGGTAGTCTTCCAAAATCAGGCCGGCAGCAATCTCATCAACCCTGCCTTTGCGCCGGTCTTCGCGGCTAAAGCCTCCCTGCTCGTTGAGCAAGCGCTCTGCTTCGGCAGAGGTTAGTCGTTCATCGTAGAAAGTAATCGGGATTTGGATGCTCGGCCGCAGCCGATCAACGAAGTCGATGACGCGCTGGGCCTGTGGTCCGATCTCGCCTTCGAGCGTCCAGGGCAAGCCGATCACGAGTTCGACGGCTTCTTCATCCCGTAAGATCCGGTTGATCGCCGTGATCGCACGCTCGATAGGCCGGGCGGGCACCATGCCTACTACCCGCACGAGCGTGCGCGTGGGATCACAGGCCGCCACGCCGATGCGCTTCGTCCCGACATCAAGCGCTACAATCCGGCCGGGATAACTCACTGCGCCGCTTGGACAAGCTTGACGTTGGCCGGGACAGTTTGCCACTCTGCCGGTAAACTTGGCATACGCGCGAGTTTGTGGTCACTGACCTGCTGTTGCAGGATTTGTTCAGCCTCGTCCCGCGGCTTGCCGGCGATCTGCTGCTGTAGATTAGCGAGGAAGCCGGCAGGAAACGTGGCCCCTTGGTTTGGTGGTTGTACACTGGCATCAACGACTAGGCTTTGATCACGGAACGCCCAGCTCTGAATGCTTATTGTGCTTTTGGGATCGACGTTGCGGGTACTCGTGAGCTGCGTCCGGACCGCCTTGAGAATCTGATCGTCCAGTCGACCGTTGGCAGTATTCGCTGCGATTGCCTGAAACGCGGAACGCACTTCCACGTTAAACGTGCCGTCAGAGGCAACACTGCCAATTGGCGGTAATACCGTATATTGGATACCTGCGAGTCGTTTCAGAACATCAATGGTTGGCGTAATCGTCGTAGCTGGGAGTTCCCAGCCGGGTTGCTCTGCCACCTTGAGATTAAGAGCCTGAACTCCGGTGGCATACAGCTGTGACATTGCTTGTGGCAGCACCTGATTGACATCCTCAACGCGCACGATCTTCACGTCCTCGTTCGTGCCGCCGGCGAAGTTACTCGCTTGCTCGATGCGCAGGGCACCTTCAAGGCCAGGGATGCCCGGGAAGGTACCTTGCGGGGCGGTCGAAAGCGTACCTGCTTTGAGATTGCCCTGTGCCCCGGCCACTGTGGATGTGAGACTGGCGTCAGCCTTGCCAAAGGCCACACCATCGGCGCTGCTGGTGGACGGTGCTACGTTGACGGTTCCATTAAAGGTGAATACTGTGCCATTCACTTGAATCTGCTTCCCTGCCGGGACTTGGATTGGCTGTGAGGTTGTATTACGTAAGGTGATCGTGCCGGTCGCTAAACCTAAGGGGGTTGATGCCGAGTTTTGGGCTGTGCCGCGTGCGGTCACGCTCACAGGTGCCTGGAGCAGACGCCCTTGAATAGCGATCGTGCTGGTGCCACTAATCGGCTGCTCACTAAAAGGAATAACGATGCCTGTATACGGTACAGCCCCGCCAGTATTCGGGGGCGGTGTTACCTGTAGGGTGGGTCCTTGCGCGCTAGGTGAAAAGCGTTTATAGAGCACATACAATCCGCCGAGGGCCAGGATTACAACCAGCACCGCTAATGGCAGTAAGATGAAATTGAGGCGCTGTTGCCGTCGTTGATCAGCTTCCTCCGGGCTGCGGTCTGGTCGTTGCACCTGGGGCGTATCCTCGGAAGGTGCTGCGGTGCCACGTCGACTTGGTCGCCCTTGGGTGAAACGCGACAATGCTGAACCGGCCTCGCTTGCTCGTGCACGGCTCCGTGCGGGCAGCGACTTTGGCAGCTCAGGCTCGGCGGCCATGGTCGTGCCCATTGCGCCAAAGGCCTGCTCCCAATCAGTATCATCCGTAGCCGGACGTCGCACACCGACATCCCCTGGTGCATCGAAGAGCAACGTTCCTTGGTCGCTCTCTATTAAGCGGGGAGGCTCCGCTGCCGGCTGTACGACTTGGTCAAACGCCGCGAGCCCGGCAAGAAAATCGTCATCCGTGCGTGGCCGTTGCGGAGGTGCGGATCGAGGTGTGCTTGGCGCTGCTGGGGCGGGCGGTGATGCTGCCACGCCTGCCGGTCGTTCCGGTGCTACCGGCGGAGCTTGGGTGCGTATCTCAGCCAGCTGTGTTTGTGCCCGTGCTGTACTTGGGCTTGCCGGAGTAGTCGGGCGTGGT
>JBBRHB010000253.1:0-7094 GCA_038223355.1 Chloroflexales bacterium | reverse complement strand
CTTATTGGCTTTGCTAATCTGACGGTGCAAGAACGCGAAGAATTAGCTGCCACCATGCGTGGCTTAGTCCGTGGGATCGATGGCACCATGCGTGAAATTGCCACGAGCGTTAAGAGTGTTTCTGGCGCGACTGTACCGTTTGCCGCGCTTGAAGATAATGAGCAAATCAAGGGCTATCTTGATTACATAAGTGATGCTTTGCTGGATACGTCCTTGATGCCGAAGGGCCAACGGACCGCTGGCTTGGCACGTGGCCAGGAGACGGCTGCCATGGCACCAGTTCGTGAAAGTGTGGCGGTCGACCGTCGCTACTAAAGCGCTCATGTTCCGGTAACTGTCTGATACGTGCATTGCAGGAAGGACTTCTGATCGACTCAGAAGTCCTTCCTGCAACTGTGTGTTAAGATACATGGCGGTGATTGAGAGCCGGAGCATGAGTATGGTGTTACACCCGGTACAATCATGGCTAGTTTTACAGATTTGGAGGGAATCCTTGGTTTTCCGACGTTCACTTTGCGGGGCTCTGGTGGTGCTGGGGCTTGCAGCCTGTGCGAGCACACAGCCTAATCAGGCCGTGCTGACGAGTCCGGCTACGCCCACGACAACGACAGCGGGCGCTGTCGCCCAGATTACGTATCCAACTGGTGGCCAGGAGTTCGTGAGTCGGACCGAGTTTCAGCAATATCGCGATAAGCTGGCACAGCCGGGCACATCCGAAGAAGTTGTTCTCAACGAGGTCGTCGCGCGCCACCTGTTATTGCATCAAGCGCAGGTCAAGGATCTGGTGCCGGACGCGACAGCAACTGATAAAGCGTATACTCAAGTAAAAACGAGCATCTGCCAGAATCCACAGTTGCAAGCTCGTTTCGCACCTGCGGTTCAAACGGCGGTCGCGGCCGATCCTAACAAACTCCTCGATGCCTGTGCTCAGTCGTTCGGCTTTGCTAGCGCCCAGGCGATGCGTAGCTATTTGGGCGAAGAGCAACTCTCTAATCAAGTGATCACGGCGAACGCGGTCGGTACTGATATCCATGTTGCTCACATTCTGCTGACAACCGCGCCGGCACCGGCGCAAACTGAGACTGCGGCGGCCAAAGCAAAACGCGATCAGGAGGCAGCGCGTCGCAAGCCCGAGATCGATGCGATTTACCAACAAGTATTGGCCAACTCCGCGAAGTTTGCGGATATCGCTAACGCCAAGACCGAAGATCCAAGTGGCAAGGGCAAGGGCGGGGATCTCGGCTTCGTAAGCCGTGGACAACTTGTACCCGAGTTCGAACAGGCGATGTACCAGTTGAAGGATGGCGAGATTAGCAAGCCGGTACGCTCAGCCTTTGGCTGGCACATTATTAAACGCATCGGTAGCCGCGTATCGGCCGCAGATGCTGAAACATATAAGCAATCGCTGATCGATAACGGTAAGAAAACTGGCGAAGTACGGTTCTTGATCACGCCGGCCCCACGCGTCACATTGCCACCGGCCAACAGAGGACCCAACGTCACTGCCACATCGCAACCATAAAGCAACCGTGCGCAACCAAAGGGGCAAGCCTATCAACCAGGCTTGCCCCTTCTGTATTGTCGTTAACGCGAGCCCATTACACTATGATGTGCCGAGCTCCATAACCCAATAGTGCGTCAGGTGGGATGGATCGTTGCTGTGGTCGCTCTCACCGATCCCAACCTCATGCAAGTTCGCATTAAGAATGTTCGCACGATGGTCTTGACTGTTCATCCAGGCGGCTACCACCTGCTCGGGCGACGACTGGCCGGCCGCGAGATCCTCGCCGTAGGCCTGCCAGGGATAGCCCGCGCGGGAGAGCCGTTGGCCGGGGTTCGATCCATCGGGGCCGGTATGGTTGATCGTGGAGAACTGTGCTTCGATGCCGCTGTAGCTACCGGCAGCTTGCATGAGGGTCGTTGAGATATGAACCGGTCCAACGCCGGCCTTCGCCCGTTCACCGTTTACGAGGTCGACTACGCGTTGGAAGGTCGGATTGATTACGAAAGTCGCCGGTTGTTTGCCATACAGTTCGGTCCCGAGCAAGCCAAGCAGAATGTTATAAGGAGCCGGCTTCTCGGGATGGAGTTCGAAGCGATTGCGCTCGAAGTGTTGTACGAGATAGCTTTTACCGTCGGTCGGACTCGTTACATCGTAGGGCTCTGACAAGGGCAGGCCGAAAAGCGGCAGACCACCATGTTCCTGCCAGTAACTGAGAAACGGCTGACAAAGGCTGTGCGCAGTTGCGGTAAAAAATTGACAGCCGGGTGCCGGCGCACCATGCGGTAACGTGTGCCAATCGG
Organism: Chloroflexales bacterium; assembly: GCA_038223355.1. GTDB lineage: Bacteria > Chloroflexota > Chloroflexia > Chloroflexales > Kallotenuaceae > JACDGP01. The sequence goes on along the minus strand of JBBRHB010000253.1, from coordinate 4,790 downwards.
TACTACGCCGTTGTAAACTGATACTGCCCAACCGACCGAGCAAAACGTCGTAGGGTGGACTATTCTCGGGATGATACTCGAAGCGGTTGCGCTCGAAATATTGAACGGTATATACAACTCCGGTGTCCGTGTTCCGTTCACTAAAAGGCTCGCCGAGCGGGAAGCCAAATTGAGCCAAGCCGCCGGCTCCCTGCCAGTAGTCGAGGAAACGACCACTCACCGTATGACCCGTCTCGGGGAAAAATTCTTGACCCGAAGCCGCGACTGACTGCGGCCCTAGCATGCTCACGACGAGCAGCAAGCTCATAGCTACCAGGCTATGTCGCACCATCATGAACTCCTTCCTGGGAGATATCGATCCCACACATGGGGGGCATCTTGTCTCTACGCAAACGGGGAGCAGAGACAACGCCTAAGAACCTACCTTAGGCTTGAGCCGTCGATCAGGCGGCCAAGCAGTTTCGCGTACCTCCTTACCTTGCACATGGCGGCCAGGTTCTTAAGAATGTAAGTGGTTGTATACCATAGTTGGGCCAGCACTGCAATGTTAGGCCCCTGCTTGTCCAGCATCCGCCATTGCGGTATACACCACAATCGCGCATAATCTCCTCTGGGGATCGCAAACGCAAGGTACGCTATGAGCGTGATCAAAATTAGTGGCCCAATGTTGTATGCCGATGGCCAAATTAGGCCGGCGACGCTAGCGTTGCAAGCTGGCACCATCACGACTATTGAGCCTGAGCTTGATTCTCAGGCTGATGTGGTCACTGAGGGCTGCATCGCGCCGGGGCTGATCGACCTGCAACTCAACGGCGGTTATGGGGTAGATTTCACTTCTGACGGCTCACTGGTGGGGCTTGTCGCGGAGCGGCTTCCAGCCACCGGGGTTACGGGTTTTCTGCCGACGATCATTACGTCACCGCTCGAGCGCTATCAGGAGCGCATTAAGCAGATTGCTACAGCCCAGGGAGAGCGGCGAGCACATATTCTGGGCATCCATTTGGAAGGACCGTATCTTAATCCGCGCTGCAAAGGCGCACATGATCCCCAACTCCTGCGAGCCATTGATGTTGACGAAGTGCTGGCCTGGGCCGACCATCCGCTCGTAAGGCTTGTGACGCTGGCCCCCGAGTTGCCCGGTGCACTCGCCGCGATACGGGCCTTGACGGCTAAGGGTGTCGTTGTGAGCGCCGGCCATTCGGATGCGACGTTTGAAGAGGCGGAAGCGGGCTGCTTGGCTGGCATACGTTGGGGTACGCATTTATTCAATGCCATGCACCCGTTGCAGCACCGCGAACCTGGATTACCGGGGCAACTGCTGCTGACCCCGCTACCATGTGGCATCATCCCGGATGGGGTGCACGTACATCCTGCCATGCTAAAGCTCGCCTTGCGGCTGAAAGGGGTGGCGGGCCTCACGCTTGTCACCGATGCGATGGCGGCGATGGGCATGCCGCCCGGCACGTACCGGCTCGGTGATCGCGCGGTGTTGGTCGACGGCACGTCCGCACGGCTGGCGGATGGCACCTTGGCCGGGTCGATACTCACGCTGGACCAGGCAGTACGAAACATGCAGCTGTTCACCCGCTGTTCGCTGGCTGAAGCACTATACATGGCCAGCACCGGCCCTGCCCGCCTGCTTGCTCTGACGAAGAAAGGCGTGCTAGCCCCTGGGAACGATGCTGATATCGTCGTGTTCGATCGAGCACAGTGCGTGACCCACACCTTCGTCGCCGGGAGCTTGGCTTTTGAACGATCACCATTATGACGATCCAACCGTTTGATCCGGCTGATCCGGGCGTCCAGGCAATCCTCGGAGCCGTCTGGAACGCGGCCTGCGGTCCAGCATTGGCGGTCACGCCCCGCTTGGTAGCCTATAATGGGCAGCCGGTGGCAGTCATTGCGCAGCGTGGTTGCTTGGAGCTAGCGTATGGGCAGGTACAGGGCTTTGTGCTCGCCAGCGCGGTTCCCGGTGCTTCGGTCCTCGGCAACGGCTGGATTGACGCACTGGCCGTCGTTCCCGAACAGCGTGGTCGGGGCCTCGGCAGCCACTTGTTGCAATGGGCCGAAGCGTGGCTCCTGGCGCACGGTTGTAGCCATGTGCAGTTGGGGGGTAGTTTGCACCCCTGGACGGCTGGCTTACCCCTTGAGTTGAACACAAGGCCCTTCTTTATGCAGCGCGGCTATACCGGCAATGATTACGTCTGGGATGTAGCGCATCACTTAACCGCGTGGCGGCGGCATGAGCATGCCGCAGCGAGTGCCGACGTCAGACCATTGGAGAGCGGGCAGGAGCACGAGTTGCTCGATTTTTTGCACCTAGCCTTTCCGGGCCGCTGGGAATGGGAATGTACCGAGTTTTTTCGGATTGGTGGCCGTCGAAGTGACTGTCTAGTACTTCGCACCGCCCTCGGCATCGAGGGATTCTGCTGGGTGACGCTTGAGGATTCATTGCGCCCGATCGATCGTTTCTATCCCGATGCCTTACCTCGGCCCTGGGGACAACTTGGCCCACTTGGCGTGAGTAGCGCGGCGCGGGGTAAGGGCTATGGCGCGGCGCTGCTGGATGCCGGCCTTGAGTATTTACAGGCCCGGGGTGTCGATGGCTGCGTGATCGATTGGACGGGATTACTTGAATTCTATGGTAAATGGGGTTTTCGGCCATTTCGTGAATATGCGGTGTTGCAGAAGGAATGGTGATGCCACTGCTTGAGCTTGGGCTAGCAGAGAGCGTGCTACGCGCTTCTGTACCGGATGTTTGTCCCGCCGCACAGTTGGTGGTGCGCTGGCGAGGTGTGACCGTTTACGAGCAGGCATTTGGCTGGTTTGACCCGGTCGAGCGACAGCAGCCGACGACAACGACTACTCTATTTGATCTGGCCTCGGTAACCAAGCTGTTTGTTGTTACCACCTTTATGACGTTGGTTGAGGCGGGACTGGTGGGGCTGGATCAGCCTGTGGCGCTAGTCTTACCCGAGCTGAAAGGCGAGCGCGCCATTGCACCGTATGAGGATCCGCTGCAGTCTGGTGAATTCATTAGCATTGTCGCGGCTGGCGACGCCGTCGATATGGGCGCGATCACCTTTCGCCATCTGCTGACCCATACTTCGGGCTTACCGGCGTGGCGACCCTTATTTCGCCAGGGCAGTGCCGCCGCTGCGCGGCAGATGGCACTAACCACCGCCCCGGCCTATCCAACCGGCACATCAGTTATCTATAGCGATATCGGGCTGATCCTCTTAGGATTGGCTATTGAGCGTCTCGTGGGACAGTCGCTCGATGTTGTGGTACGCCAACGGGTAACCTTACCACTTGGTCTTGCTCATACGCGTTACGTGCCCCTGCCGGCGATGGACGAGCCCAGCCGAGAGCAATTCGCACCCACCGAAGTCTGCGGCTGGCGTAAGCGACGTATCCAGGCGGAGGTCCATGATGAAAACGCCGCCAGTCTAGGCGGGGTAGCCGGCCACGCGGGCTTGTTTGCCACGGCCGGTGACGTCGCTACCTTTGGACAACTATTCCTTGATGACGGCCGGCCACTGCTGCGCGCCGGGACCGTCGCTGAAATGACTCGTCTGCAAGCTGAGCAGGATCAACTGCGGCGTGGCCTAGGCTTCTTGCTCTGGTCGCCCGACCCCGCGACGAGTAGCTCTCCTTTCAGCCCGCGCACCTTTGGTCATACCGGCTTTACCGGTACCTCGCTATGGATCGATCCGGCGCGGCAGCTTGTCGTAGCTTTGATGACGAATGATGTGTATCATGGTCGCACCGGACGTGGGATAGCGCCATTACGCCTGGCCGTTCACAATGCGATCGTGGCGGCTGTCGATGCGGCGACCGTCGGGACGTCGACCGAGGCCCGTAACGAGCGCACGGCAGCGATTGATTTACTGGCGACCGTGGAGATGGTGCAGCTGATACATGCTGAAGACGCAAAAGTGGCGAGCGCAGTCGCTACCGAACTCCCGCAAATCGCTGCAGCCATTGATGCAATCGCCGCACGCATGCGCCAGGGTGGTCGGCTCATCTACCTGGGTGCAGGGACTTCTGGTCGCCTCGGTGTCTTGGATGCTGCCGAATGCCCTCCCACCTTTGGCACACCGCCGGAGCTGGTGGTGGCCCTGATCGCGGGTGGACGGTCGGCGCTGACGGATGCTGTCGAAGGCGCGGAAGACGATGCGGAAGCCGGCGCTAGGGATGTGACTGCCTTACAGATCGAGGCGCGGGATAGCATCGTTGGCATCGCCGCAAGTGGTGAAACGCCCTATGTACTCGGTGGGATGCGGGTAGCCCGGGCGTGCGGCGCACTCGTGGTCAGCCTGGCGTGTAACCGACCAAGTTCGCTCGAAGAGCTAGCCGATATCGCCATCGCGCCGATCGTTGGCCCGGAGGTGATCACCGGTTCGACGCGGCTTAAGGCGGGGACTGGCCAAAAGCAGGTCCTGAACATGATTTCAACCGGTGTGATGGTTCGTTTGGGCAAGACCTTTGGCAACCTGATGGTTGACGTCCAGCCGACGAATGCAAAACTACGACGGCGCGCCGTTCGCATCATCGCCCAGGCTTGCGGTGTGCCAATCGAGGAAGCAGAGATGACCTTAAGCGCGGCTGATGGCAATGTCAAAGTGGCGATTATCATAACGCTGGCGGGCGTGTCGCCAAGCGAGGCACGCCAGCGCTTAGCAGTGGCCGGTGGCGTGGTGCGCCAAGCATTATGAGCACTAATGTAGTTATAGGCATTGATGGTGGTGGCAGTAAGACCCTGGCGTTGCTGGCCGATCCACAAGCGC
>JBBRHB010000252.1:0-7096 GCA_038223355.1 Chloroflexales bacterium | reverse complement strand
GATGGTTGAGGCGGGCGCGAATGAGTTGACCGAAGACGAGATGCTGCAGGGCGTGATAGCTGGCCATGAGGTCTGCAAGCAACTCTGTGCACTCCAAGAGCAGTTACGCGAGCAGGCCGGGCGAGCGAAGCGCGAGTTCATAGCCCCGGTCAAGGATACCTCGTTACGCGAAGGTATTACGGCTTTCGTCGGCGATCGCCTGCGCAGCGCCGCGAACAATGCTGACAAGACCGCCCGCGTTGAGGCGACGGACACCCTCAAGCTGGAGGTGCGGACACACTTCAGCGCCGATACAGCTGAAGCCGATGTGGTTGCGCGGGGCAAAGCCATCGACAAGGAGTTCGATGCCCTGCTCAAGGAAGAGGTCCGCAATGCGATCCTTGAAAACGGCCTGCGTGTTGATGGTCGCAGGCCGGACGAGATTCGCCCGATCAGCGTCGAAGTTGGCGTGCTTCCGCAGGTGCACGGTTCGGGTTTGTTTACCCGTGGCCAGACACAGGTGCTAACGATTGTCACGTTAGGCTCGCCCGGCGACTCGCAACGGCTCGACGACCTAGGTATCGAGAAGACAAAAAACTACATCCACCACTATAATTTCCCACCCTTCTCAACCGGTGAGGCTCGGCCCTTACGCGGGCCGAAGCGCCGTGACATCGGCCATGGCCATCTGGCAGAGCGAGCCTTGTACGCCGTGTTGCCCGACCAGGACGAATTCCCCTATACGCTACGGCTTGTCTCGGAAGTGCTCGCGTCCAACGGCTCATCCTCAATGGCCTCGGTCTGTGGCTCATCGCTCGCATTGATGGATGCCGGCGTACCGCTGCTAAAGCCAGTAGCCGGCGTGGCAATGGGTTTGATCACCGGCGAAAACGGCAAGTTCCAGGTACTGACGGATATTCAAGGGCTGGAAGATAACCTTGGCGACATGGACTTCAAGGTAGCCGGCACGGAGGATGGTGTTACTGCACTGCAGATGGACATCAAAACTACTGGCATTACCTATGAAATCATGCGTATCGCCTTCGAGCAGGCGCTCAAAGGCCGGCGCTTTATCCTCGGCAAGATGAATGCGGTGATCGATGAGGGCCGGCGGACGATGGCTGCTACGGCACCGCGCATCATCACCTTGCAGATCAACCCCGAAAAGATTGGCGCCGTGATCGGACCCGGCGGTAAAACAATTCGCTCGATCATCGAAGAGTCGGGTGCTCAGATCGATGTAGAAGACGATGGTCGCATCTTTGTGACCACCGCGGATGCCAAGGGCGCCGAGATCGCTCAAAGCCGCATCGAAGCGCTAACCCGTGAGATTAAACTTGACGAAGAGTTTAGTGGCAAGGTCGTCCGGATCATGCCCTTCGGTGCCTTCGTCAACCTGATCCCCGGCAAAGACGGCATGTTGCATGTGTCGGAGATTGCCGAGGGCCGCGTTGAGAACGTCGAAGACGTGCTCAAAATCGGCGATGAGGTCAAGGTCAAAGTGATCGGCATTGAGCCAGGCACGGGCAAGATTTCATTGTCTCGCCGCGCGATCCTCACTGGTGAAAGCGCCGAGCAACGTAAACAAGCTGGCGGTGCTCCACGCAGTAGTGGTGGTGGTCGAGGCGGCTTCAATGATCGGGGCCGTGATGGTGGACGTGACGGGGGCCGTGACGGAGGCCGGGGGGCACCCAACGCGCGTCCCTTCGAGGGCGACCGCGGCATGGGGCCGCGCGGACCACGCAACGGACAATAAATATTCCGGCTGACCAGCCGAGCCGCCCGGTGCAGGAAGTACCGGGCGGCTCGCCTTTTATGCGGCTGTGCTCATCGCCACCCTTTACCCAAGTTGCTCGCCCGACTTCTTGCCCACGCCAGACGTTTCGCTCGTCATTGTTGTTGGCGAAGCAGTTGGCCTGAACACTTGAATACTTGGGGCGACCTCTGGATCGTCAGAGAATCGGTCAATCGCTAGGCGACGCACGTTCGTTGCGACGTACGCATAGCCCAGTAACCCCACCACGATAATCGCGAGCACCGTTGGCCCGGAACGCGACAGCCAGACCGAGATATCGTTAGGCCGTCGCACGTACAGATCGATCAAATTGACGACGATCATCACCGTAACCAGCAGCAATGCTAAAACCCAGAGCGCGACAGTTTGGCGGCCAAGCTTGCGTGGACCGATGCGCAAGCGCGGCATAATCTGCTGGAAGAAAACGGCCGACGTGACCAAGCACAGCCCAAAAATGACCAGATAGTCCAACAAATAGGCTTCGGTGCGGCTCTGGCTACTACTGAGCCAGCGGGCGAGTGTGGAGATAGCCCGCTGAATTTCCACATGCTGAAATAAACCGGCAAAGGAGGCAAAGGTCGTCCAAATCGCCGCCAGTTCGATCATGCCCCCGAAGCCTGCCAGCAGATCGGCTGCGACACGCTCGGCTGAGGTCAGTCCCGTCTGAATCACGCGAGTATCGTCGGCTGCAGTCTGGCGGTTTAGGTAGCGTAAGGTCAGGGGTCCTACCACCGCGATGATGATTAAGAGTACCAGCCGGAAGGAGATCGCCGGCAACCGGATATATTCCACTGCGGTCGGCCCGGCGGCATAACCGATTCCTAACAAGACCGTCATGTAAAAGAAGACACCTACAAATTGTGCGATGAGATACCGGCGGAGTGGTACACCAAATAAGCCACACGAGATCACGGTTACGATACGCACGCCCGGTACAGCGCGCCCAATCATGATGCCGGTAATCCCGCAGCGATCAAGCCAGCCAGCAGCCTTGGCGAGCTTGGCATGATCCAGGTGAATGTAACGGCCAAACCGGTCGATCAAGGGACGGCCACCACTGCGCGTCACCAAATACAGGATCGTGGCGCCCGCATTAATGGCAATGAACATCAGCAGCACCAAGACCAAGGAAGCGTGATGTTCACGCAGACGAAAGCCCGCATACAACACCGCTACGTCCGATGGAATCGGCATTGGCACGCCTAGATCCTCTAAAAACAGGATCAAAAGTATCGCTAAATCACCGTATTGTTCGAAGACCCTTGGCATTCCTGCCTTTCCTGACCCTGCAATGGACAGCATATACTATGCCAGCTTGCGATAGGACACCGTGCCCAGTACACTTGCACATCATTATGACAGAATTCATCACACCGACAGCCAGTATCATCATCGTATCCTACAACACCTGCACGTTGCTGCGCCAGTGTCTCAAGTCTACCTTGTGTATAGCCCTCCCGGTCGACGTCGTGGTCGTAGACAATGCGTCCCGCGATGGGAGCTCCGAGATGGTGGAGGCTGAGTTTCCCGGCGTACATCTCATTTGCAATAGCGCCAACCTTGGCTTTGCAGCAGCGACCAATCAAGGCATCAAAGCAACTATGCACCATTGCACGCCTTACGTGCTCTTACTCAACCCCGATGCCCAGCTCTTGCCCGATGCACTTGAGACACTACACCGTTTCATGGAAGCGCACCCTCGCGTAGGCTGTGTTGGCCCACACCTCCTCTATCCAGATGGCAGCTTTCAGGAAGCTGCCTGGCACTTTCCAACACCCTGGATGACCTTGTTCGATCTTTTTCCACCCCAGGGACCGTTACTAGGCCGTCTCCAAGCCTCGGCCTTGAATGGACGTTACAAGGCTGAACATGGCACTGAGCCCTTTCCGGTCGATCATCCACTCGGTGCTGCCATGCTAATACGACGGCGTGCCCTTCAAGAGGTGGATTTGCTTGACGAAGGCTACTGGCTGTATGTCGAAGAGATCGATTGGTGCCGGCGGGCCAAGCTGGCCGGGTGGTCAATCTGGCAAGTGCCGCAGGCCCGGGTCGTGCACGTTGCGGGGGCGAGCTCACGCCAGTTCCGTGGGCGCAGCTTGGTCGCGCTCTACCGCAGCCGTTTGCGCTTCTTTCGTAAATTTGAAGAGCCACAGGTTGTAGACGTGCACCGACGCATCATGCAAGTGGGTATGACTTGGGCTACGATCTCTAGCTGCTGGGCTTGGCAGCGCGGGCGCATACCGCTAGTGGAATTACGAAGCCGTTTGGCAGCATATGGGGCAATTACGCGTCTGGCGTGCGCGACCTGCCCATCAGAAGGGCTTCAGGTGGCCGATGGTATAATGGAACTCCGGATGGAGTGAGTTTGCCTAATGTCAACCTTGCATATCATTATTCTGAACTACAACCGAGGCGATTTACTGCGGATGTGCTTGACGTCACTGCAGCGCGCCATCCAGGAACGTCCTGCATGTAGCTACCGGCTATGGGTCATTGACAATGCTTCGACCGACGACAGCGTTGCGATCATTGAGCGCGAGTTTCCAGAGATTGATCTCGTTAAGAGCTCAACGAATGGCGGCTTTGCACATGGCAACAACCTTGTGCTACGACGGCTCATGACCACCCCCAGCCTACTGGCCGTTGATGATTATGTCATGCTATTAAACAATGATACAGAGGTAGCGCCCGATGCGCTCATGCTCCTCGTTCAGTTTATGGAAGGTCATCCAACCGTGGGGGCCGTCGGGCCGAAAGTGCTGCTGCCGTCCGGCAGCCTCGATCTAGCTTGCCGGCGCTGCTTTCCCACGCCGGAGGTGGCTTTTTATCGCATGAGTGGCCTAGCCAAGTTGTTCCCACACTCGCACCGCTTCGCCCGGTATAACCTCTCGTTTCTACCGATCAATCAACAGAGCGATGTAGACGCCCTGGTAGGCGCAGCCCTCCTGCTACGGGCGAATGTATTGCGCGAGGTTGGGCTGCTCGACGAAGCTTTTTTTATGTATGGCGAAGATCTCGACTGGTGCTACCGTATCAAAGCCTACGGCTGGCGGATTGTGTATTATCCCCGCGCCGTCGTCTACCACCATAAGCGCGCAACCAGTGCGCGCCATGCTGCACTGGCGATCCACGCCTTTTATGATGCGATGCGTATCTTTCATCGCAAGCACTATGCGCGTGACACGCTTGCACCGGTCAACTGGTTGATCGAATATGGTATTAAGTCCAAAGAAGCATGGGCACTGCTGCGCAATCGACTGCGCACTCCGTTGTGGCAGCGAGTAGGATAGGGGAGCGATGCGGCATCATCCACGCTTCTGGCTGACTGGATCATTGGTGCTCTGTGATGCACTTGGTGTGAATGCGGGGCTACTGGCCAGCTACGTGCTGCTTTACCCACAGATCAGGCACATCTACATATTTCCGAAAGTCGATCAGATCAGAAATTTCCTGCTGATCTTCAACCTCTTATGTAGTATGATTTTCCTTGCCTACCGGCTCTACACCATCAAGCGTGCCGCGTCACGTGTGGACGAAGCCTACAAAGTGTTTGTGGCGATGACGATGGCCACCTTAGGGGCCAGTATGATTGCAGCCTTGCTGCATATCGGCTTTACTACCTGGAACGTCGTTGCCACCTGGCTCGCCGCCACCATCCTCATCGTGCTGCTACGCAACATGCAACGCTCGCTGGTTTATCACGCCCGCAGCCGCGGCTTTGATAACGCCCGCACGATCATTATCGGGACCGGACCAATCGGCCAGATGATCGCGCAAGTTATTCAGAATGCCGCTCATCTGGGCTATGATCTGCAAGGTTTTGTTTCGGACGAACATCCGGTTGGCTCGAAAATCCTGAATGTACCGGTGTTAGGGCGTGGAGCCGACCTCCGGCGGGTTGTGCGTGTCTGCCGGATTAACGAGGTCTTGATCGCGTTGGCCGGTATCCCCTCGCAGCAGGTGCTCGACTTCGTTGCGGCCTGCCAGGACGAGCCAGTGTCGATTAAGATCTATCCTGACACGTTTCAAATTATCACCAACAACGAAGTTAACCTGGGCGACCTCGAAGGCTTACCACTCCTAAGCGTTAAATCCACACCACTGGATCTGCAATTTAATCGCATCTTGAAGCGTGGTCTTGACCTCGTTGGAGCGAGTCTCGGATTAATCCTGTTATCACCCCTCATGTTGCTGGTCGCGGCATTGATCCGACTTAATAGTCCGGGGCCGGTACTATTTGTCCAAGAGCGCGTGGGTGTCAACGGCACCCCCTTCGCCATGCTCAAGTTTCGGTCAATGCGTCAAACGGCCCAAGCGAATGGACCCGGCTGGACGAGACCGGATGATGAGCGCCGCACGTCCATCGGCAAGTTTATCCGTCGATATTCCATTGATGAATTACCACAACTCGTCAACGTGGTGCTAGGAGATATGAGTCTGGTCGGACCCCGCGCTGAGCAGCCCTATTTTGTGCAGCGCTTCAGCGCCAGCATCCCGCGCTATATGAGCCGGCACAAAGAACGAGTGGGCTTGACAGGCTGGGCACAGGTGAATGGTTTACGCGGCAATACCTCGATCGAGGAACGAACACGCTACGACCTGTATTATGTCGAAAACTGGTCGTTGCTATTCGATATTAAAATCATCGTACGGACCATCGTGACGATTTTCCGGCGCGACAACAATGCCTATTGAAGGATTGGATCATGAAGATCGAGGATTTGACGATCGCGACGGCACATGAGTTATTGCAGAGCCGCGCCTTGAGCGCGGCTGACCTTTGCGAACTTGCTCTGGCCCGCATTGTGGAGGTCGAGCCGCAGGTCAACGCCTTTCTACATATCGATGCTGAGGATGCGCGGCGGCAGGCAGAAGCTGCCGATGCCCGCATCGCCGCCGGAACTGCACAACCCCTGACCGGTATCCCGCTGGCGATCAAGGATGTCTTGTGTACGCGCCATATGACGACAACCTGCGGTTCACGCATGCTGGCCGGCTGGCAGCCGCCATATGATGCAACAGCGGTTTCCAAGCTGCGTGCGGCGGGAGCTGTGCTGCTGGGCAAGACCAATATGGACGAATTCGCGATGGGCTCGTCGACCGAGAACAGTGCATTTCAGGTCACATGCAATCCCTGGGATACCACCCGCGTGCCGGGCGGCTCGTCCGGCGGGTCGGCAGTGGCAGTCGCAGCGGGCGAGGTTTTAGGGGCGCTCGGCACCGACACCGGCGGTTCTATTCGGCAGCCGGCCGCCTTGTCCGGCGTGACCGGTTTCAAGCCAACCTATGGCCGCGTATCACGCTATGGCGTGGTGGCTTTCG